>DAOQAK010000065.1 GCA_035353855.1 Bacteroidales bacterium
GGAGGCGGTTAATCCTCTTAAATATTTTTTTAATTGAAATTTAAACAGCCTCTTAGTCGGACACTAATGCAAAAATATATAAATTTTTAATAGTTATTGAAATATAGCTTCCCATGAGAGAATTCAAAATTTGATTTTTTTCAGACTATAATTTTACATTTCAATTCACAAGCGTACCATAAAAACTAAAAGAGTTTCAATTGATTATATAAAAGTTCTTTGACATATTGCAGATTAGGCTTATGAAATAGCTCATTTACGGGCATTTTGTCCAAAAGCGACATACTTAAAATTTGTAGAATTTCGTAATTTGATAAATCGCTCTTGAGTTTCGCTTTTACAATTGCAATCAATACAAAAGTAATGATAGCAATATATACCTGTGTTTTGACGGCATTTTCAGAGGCTCCCCAGAATGTTTTAATTTTTAGGTGTTGTTTGATCCACTTGAAGAATATTTCTATTTTCCACCGATATTTGTAAAGCAATGAAATTTCAAGAGCTGTCAATTCAAAGTTGTTAGAAAGAAAAACAAAAAGGATATTTGTTTCAGCGTCATAATATTTGATGCGTCTAAGTTTTTCAGGATAGCTCTTCTGGGCATAAAACCCCGTAAGAATGACGGTTTGATCGCATCGCATTCCTTTGCTTTTGTCACATGCATGTGAATAAACACGTTTGAATTGGAAATTGTTTTTTGCTCGAACAACGAAATATGCTTCGGCTTTATGAAGTTTATACAATCGTTCAAAATCAATATACCCTCTGTCAAAAACATAAAAGCTTCCTTTTTCATAAAGCAATTCATCCATAGCATTGACCTCATGTACGGCAGCTTCACTGATATGAATGAAACATGGAATATTAGTTTTGACATCAAAAAGCGTATGCAGTTTTATTGCGCCTTTAGTTTTTCTGAACTTCGCCCACCAGAAAATGTTTATGCACAAATCAATTACTGTAGCATCAAATGCGTAAACATTACTTTCTATATCCAATTCAAAATCTTCGGCAGGTATGCAAAGTTCGCGAGCTTGATTAATTAAGACATATGCGTATTCGGCGTATATACGCCAATCCCTACGTTGATTTGCTTTGGCTAAATTGTTTTTTGATATTCCTGAACCTAGCCCTAAATGATATGTTTTGGATTGATGTGCTTGAATACATAAAATCAAATCACTTAAACTTTCACGATTACATAATTGTCCGAACATCATACATGATAACTGATGCCAACAAGTGAAGTGTTTTATATAACTGTTACCTTTGTAGTGTTCTACACAAGTATCAAATGCACGTCTGGGAAGAAACTCAACAATTTGTGCAAAAACATATTTACCTTGATTCATTTTTAAGTTCAAATAACCTAAAACAAAACATCAATTCAAATCGTCACGCATTAAATTTCTTCTACAAACCTTATCTGGCAATATTTTCAAAGAACGTTTTTTGTTTTTTATGGTACACTAATGATTTCAATTATTTTTTAATTCACATTATTTTTGAATTTCTGAAAGTTTAACAATCCTATATTCCACATTAAGTCTTTTAGCATTTTGTTCGACAGAAGTTTCAAAACCCGCTTTTGTTCTTCGTTTATTTACTTTTTTAGGATTTCTAATTGGCCAGATAAAACATTCTTTTTTACTATTTTTTAGTACTCTGCAAGTAGCTTGAGAGCCATAAATTTGTTTTTTCTTCTGCGACATTAAGCAACGGTCTTCCATCATCGCAACTAAATGATATGGTAATTCTTTTTGTTTTCCGGCTTTTTTTATCATATCTAAATACTGCATAATTTTCTTTTTTGAAGAATGTTGAATAATGTACCAAGCCACTTCGTTTGATTCATCTTCAATGCCAACAATTGATTTACCCGGATAGCCATATTGAGCAAAAACTTTTTCAATAAAAACAAGGTTGGCAGAGTCTATGTCAGTTTGAAGTTTCCATAAATATTTTTCAATTTCATCAAAAGGCACATTATAAGCAGATGCAAGAGAATCTTTTATCAATGAATCCGATAACCCGGGGAATAATTCACGATATTTTTGATCAAGCTCTATTAGGCTGTCTAATTGTTTTTTTAAATTTTTATTAATTGATAATTGTCCAAATGTAATGCTACAAACAAATATTAATAACAATGTAATATTAAATTTCATAAAAATTATTTTCAATTTTTTTAGATTGATTTATTATTTTTTATTTCTTCTGTTCAGTCATTATTATATTATCATTTTGAAAATATAAAATTACGATAATGTTCTTTAAGTGATAAAAAAAAGATAACCATTTCTGATTATCTTTTTTGGGATTTATAATTTAAAAGTTGGAATTTTAATTTTTAAATTTTTTCAAAACATCTTTCATCATATCCTTATGCACCATGAAATCCATCATTTTTAATTTCACATAATCTTCATGGAAAAAATAAAAGCCAAAGTTCTTGCTATCCTTACCTGCATTGCGTGAACCGGCACCCGAATCTTTTATCAGAAACCAGGTTGTTCCATCTTTTTCAAAATATCCTACCAGGTGAACACCATGATCGTCGGTAGTGGTTTCGTTGCTAAAGCGGAACTGGCGTGCATTTTCATCAATGTATTCTGAAGGGATATCGAAAGTAGGAATAACAGCGGTTTGTGCATACGATTCAAAACCTGCTTCTGAAACATCGCCGCCAACAGCTATGGTATAACCATTTTTTATTGCAGTCTTAATGATAGTCATATAATCATCAAGTGGCACATTGTAATAATCAGCCGAATGCCACCAGTTATCAGGAACCTTATATTCCATTTGTGTATAATATGGTTTTTCCATCAATGATGTTACATCGCAATAATCATCAACATTAATTTTTAAAACATTTTTCAAATATTCCTGTGGTGTCATTTCTTTTCCGTCAACAGTAACTTTTGCCGGAGGTGTTCCCATATAGTTATTCATGATTGATTTTATAGTAGCAACAATTTCATCTTCATTCCATGCTGATGATTCTTTAACTGATTTAAGATAAGTCTCCATTTCTGCGAACATCTTTTCATGATTCTGAATAGTTTGTCCGGCAAGCATTCCATTATAATCCGATTCGGGAATTACGCCATAAGTTTTCCAGATACGTGTAACAGCGTTTCCTTCCGACCCTTCGCCAAATGCAGATGTACCCCTTGTTTTTACATACTCTTTCACTTTCTCAACGTATTCCCAATACACGGTATACATTTCCGATAGCTTCACTTCTTTTTTATACAAGCGATAAACTTCCGATTCAAAATAGGATGTTGTGGAATAACACCAACAGGTGCTTGTATTCCCCTGTGAAATAGGCGGGGTATACCAAAATTTTGTAAACTGGTCGATGGATGTAGGAATATCCATTCCTGTTAAATCAATTTTAAAACGCCTGTTGGTTTTCGGGGGTTCCTCTTTTGCTTCATAATCTTCAATTCCTTTAAGAATTGAATTTTGATAATATCCAGCCTTATATTCTTTAAAAATGGCTTTATCTTTTTTTTGTGTTTTCTGTGCAGACAGCGATGCACTTATAAATAGTACCAATGATAACAGAATAATTTTTTTCATGATAAAAATTTTAATTGATTAGAACAAAAATAAAAAAAGATCCCGATCAAAGATAATCAGTCAGAATCTTTACACATAAAAAATTTTTAATAATTATACGAACAGACCGTTTTATCGAACGACCATATTCTTTTTATCAGTGATCTTTTCAGTAATGTCAAAACAATGTAGAATTTATTTCATATATTTGGATTTCAAAAATATTATTATACAATTCTAAAAGATATACTTATGAAAACTAAAAGCAAGAAAATTTATTCATTATGTTTCGCACTTATTATTGCTGTACTTCTATCTTCCTGTAAAAAAGATGATTCATCAGACGATGATAATAATAACAATACAAATAATGCTGTAACAATTGACTCGGATGTTCAATTTACAGGCACCATTAACGGTACAAATGTAAGCATCCTCTTATCAAATATAGGTGATGCTGTAACAGGCGCAGATAATCATATAGCAGCAATTCCTGATACAAGTTATTTTAAATACGATACATATTTAAGCAAAAATGATAACTCCTTGGCAATTCAAATAAAAAAAGGCACGTTAAAAAGTATTACAGGATATCCTGACAATACAACCTTTCAGGCTTTTTTTACAGCCGGAAATTATTCATACTCGGTAGATGCATTTAATGGTATAGAGATATCTTATTGGGATGCAAATCAAAAAGAATGGAGCACCTCAATGGGTTCGGCCAATCAGAGTGGAAAAACCTTTACCATTGACGCAGCACGTGATGACGGGAATGGCTACGTCAAGATAAAGGCTTCATTTAGTTGTAATCTTTATGATGCATCAGGAAATTCAATCACTTTAACAAATGGAGTTTTTGTTGATCAATTTTGTAATATGTAATTTTCCTTAAAGCTTATTGATTACCTAACAACCATATTCTTTTTATCAGTGATCTTTTCGCAATAATGACAGCGAAGTTTCACATCTTCTTTATCAATAAAATAAAATTTGGTTTTTACCTTTTCGTGATTGGTAATACAGTTAGGGTTAAAGCATTTTACAATATCTTCAATGGTGTCGGGTAGTTTAACAACTTCTTTGCTTACTACCTGGTAATCTTTAATAACAATAAGCGTTGCATTAGGAGCTACAAGACCTATTTTATTAATTTCATTCTTTTTAAAAAATTTATTGCTTACTTTAACTATTCCTTTTTTCCCGTATTTCTTGCTTTCCAGGTTGGTACCAAAAAGCATCATGTCATTTGATTCTTCAAGATGCAAAATCTTTATAACCTGGTACACGCTTTTAGGTGGAATGTGATCGATAACTGTTCCGTTTTCGATTGCTGATACTTTATATTCTTTTCTTGGTGTTGTCATTTTAATCCGAGTATTGAAGTTAATAATGCTTGTCTTACATATACGCCATTCAGCGCCTGCTGAAAATAATATGCACGTTTGTTGTCATCCACATCTTCGTCAATTTCATTCACTCTTGGCAGAGGGTGCATAATTTTAAGATTGCTCTTTGTTTTATGAAGCATATCATTTTTCAGGATATATGAATTTTTAATTTTTTCATATTCCATAGGATCGGAAAAACGTTCTTTCTGAATTCTTGTCATATAAAGAATATCTACTTTCGGAATCACTTCATCAAGTTCGGTGTATTGGTAATATTCCAGGTTTTTTTCTTTAATATGAATTTTTACTGAGCTGGGTAATTTTAATTCTAATGGAGAAACTAAGTGAAAAGTACAATCAAACTGGCAAAGCGCCTGTACAAGGGAATGCACAGTACGACCGTATTTCAGGTCGCCAACAAAAGCAATATTCAATCCTTTCAGCGTACCCTGTGTTTTACGAATTGAATACAAATCGAGCAAACACTGTGTAGGATGCTGATTAGCGCCATCGCCTGCATTGATAATAGGGACATGTGAAACTTCGCTTGCAAAACGTGCAGAGCCTTCTTTAGGATGACGCATAACGATTACGTCAGAATAATTGGCAACTGTTTTAATGGTGTCCCTTAGAGATTCACCTTTTTGTACACTTGTACTTGAAGTATCGGAGAACCCGATTATCTTTCCGCCAAGATACGATACAGCGCTCTCGAAACTTAAACGTGTACGAGTAGAGGGTTCAAAGAACAATGTTGCAACAACATAGTTTTCCAGTAAACGCTGCCTCGGATTTTTTTCAAAATCTTCGGCAATGTCAAGAATCTGCAGTTGTTGCTCTTTTGTGTAATCATTAATAGATACGAGACTTTTGTTTTTCATATATGTGGTTTATTTAATTTTTTTCGCACAAAAAAAAGGCGACTTTCGTCGCCTTAATAATTTATGAACAGCAAGCACATCCTTTTTTAACCAGGTTATGCTTTTTGATGAAGTCGTTAATTACTTCTTCGAGATCAGGTCTTCCAATTTCCTGAAGCTCATAATCAACCTTAGCACAAGGCTTGTTGATTTTAATAATTCTCTGAAGGTCAATTGGAGTAGCAATAACTACAGAATCGCAATCAGTATTATTGATTGATTTTTCAAGGTCTTTCACTTGTTGATCTCCATATCCCATAGCTGGCATTAATTTGCCAATGTTAGGATAAATTTTAAATGTTTCAGCTAATTTACCAACAACGAAAGGTCTTGGATCAACCAATTCTTTTGCGCCATATTTCATAGCAGCAACAGTACCTGCTCCAAGTTTCATTTCACCGTGAGTTAAGGTTGGGCCGTCTTCAACAACAAGCACTCTCTTACCTCTTATTAATTCTGGATTTGTAACTGTAAGAGGAGAAGCAGCATCTACTACTATAGCATTAGGATTAACTTTCTGAATGCTTTCTCTTACTATCTGAATATTTTCAGGAGCAGCGCTATCGATTTTGTTTATTACAACAACATCAGCCATTCTTAAAGTAACTTCACCAGGATAATAGTTTAATTCATTACCCGGTCTGTGTGGGTCTGTTACTGTAATAAGAAGGTCTGATTTATAGAACGGGAAGTCATTGTTTCCGCCGTCCCATAAAATAACGTCAGCTTCTTTTTCAGCTTCACGAAGAATTGCTTCGTAATCGACACCTGCATAAATCACGTTTCCGCGAACAACATGTGGTTCATACTCTTCCATTTCTTCAATGGTACATTTGTGTTTCTTTAGGTCATCGATTGTAGCGAATCGTTGAACTTTCTGAGCTACAAGATCACCGTAAGGCATTGGATGACGGATGGCAACGACTTTTAATCCCTTTGCCATGAGCAGTTCAATTACCCTGCGAGAAGTTTGGCTTTTGCCACAACCTGTCCTGACTGCACCTACAGCTAACAATGGTTTCGTGCTTTTAACCTGTGTTTTTTCAGGTCCCATAAGCATGAAATCTGCTCCTGCGGTATTTACTATAGCCCCGATACTCATTACTCTTGGGTAAGGAACATCGCTGTATGCAAACACACATATACCAACCTTAAAATCATTGATTAATTTTACCAGGTCAGCTTCTGCATGAATGGGAATACCTTTTGGATATAGTTTTCCAGCCAGTTCAGCAGGGTATTTCCGTCCATCAATGTCGGGGATCTGGGCAGCGGTGAAAGCAACTACGTTGAATTCTTCGTTGTCCCTGAAATAGGTGTTGAAGTTGTGGAAGTCCCTTCCCGCAGCACCTATAATAATTACATTTTTCCTCTTGATTTCCATAAAATACCCTCTTTTAAATTGGTTAATACTAAAAATTTATAAAATTCCCGGCAAATATAAGGGTTTAAGTACAGCAAACAAGCCTTTTACATTTTATTTTATCTTAAAATACGTTAAACACATATCTACAATAACAGCATATATCATTACCTGTCTATCTTATAAAATGAAAAAAATGTTTTAATTTTTTTCAAAAATATTTTTCAACAAATGTGTATAAAGTCAGTTTGATGATAAAATTGTACTTTTGCCTGAAATTAAATATTTGCAATGATTACTGAAAAAATATTATCAAGTACACAATTTGTTTTAAAAAAACTTTACGGACAAGATATAGCTCCTGATAAAATTCAAATAGAGAAAACCAATCCCGATTTTGAAGGTGATTTTACTTTGGTAGTATTTCCATTTCTTAAGATTTCAAGAAAATCACCCGAAGCAACCGCAAATGAAATAGGCAATGAACTGCTTGCTGCCGTTGAAGAATTACAGGATTTTAAAATTGTAAAAGGTTTTCTGAACTTAAAACTCAAACAAAATTTCTGGCAGGATTTTGCAAAAAATAATTTCTCTTCAACAGATTTTGGGAAAAATAATTCAGGAAATAATCAAACCATTGTTATTGAATACTCATCGCCAAACACCAATAAACCCTTGCATTTAGGGCATATCCGCAATAATTTATTGGGATGGTCGGTTGCAGAAATCATGAAAGCAAATGGTTATAATGTTATTAAAACAAATCTTGTAAACGACCGCGGAATCCATATTTGCAAATCGATGCTTGCATGGGAAAAATGGGGCAGCTCCGAAACCCCAGAATCGACGGGCATGAAAGGCGACCACTTGGTTGGGAAATATTATGTTCTGTTTGATAAAGAATACAAAAAAGAAATTGCAGAACTTATTAACTCAGGGAAAACTGAAGAAGAAGCCACGCGTGAAGCGCCCATTATTAAAGAAGCACAGGCAATGCTTTTGAAATGGGAAAATGGTGATGAAGAAATCCGCAACTTATGGAAAACCATGAATGGCTGGGTTTACGCGGGTTTCGACGTTACCTACAAACGCATGGGAATTGATTTCGATAAAATTCAATACGAATCAAATACCTATATTCTCGGGAAAGAAATTGTAAACGAAGGGTTACAAAAAAATATTTTTGAAAAAAAATTGGATGGCTCAGTTTGGATAAACCTTACGGCTGAAGGCTTTGATGAAAAAATTCTTTTACGTGCCGATGGAACTTCTGTTTATATTACGCAGGATATTGGCACCGCCCAGCTTCGCCACGATGAATTCAATGCCGATAAATTAATTTATGTTGTTGGCAACGAACAAAATTACCATTTCAATATTTTAAAATTGATATTGAAAAAAGCCGGCCGTGATTGGGCTGAACGCATCACTCATTTATCATACGGTATGGTTGAATTGCCTGAAGGTAAAATGAAATCGCGTGAAGGAACGGTTGTCGATGCCGATGATCTGCTTGATGAAATGTACAACACAGCAAAGCAAACCACAGAAGAATTAGGTAAGACAGAGAACTTCAGTAAAGAAAAATCAGATGCATTATTTAATATGCTAGGTCTTGGTGCGCTGAAATATTTTATTCTGAAAGTTGACCCTAAAAAAAATATGACCTTCAATCCAAAGGAATCTATTGATTTTAACGGCAACACCGGTCCATTCATTCAATACACACATGCACGTATTTGCAGCCTTCTGGATAAAGCGAAAGAAAATGGTTATGAAGTTTCAAAAGAAATAAAAAATATTTCACTGCTTGATAAAGAAATAAATCTGATTCGTATTTTACATGATTATCCTTCAACTGTTCAACAGGCAGGAACAAGCTACTCCCCTTCCCTGGTTGCCAATTATATTTACGAACTTGCAAAGGAATACAACGGCTTTTACCAGGAAATTCCGGTATTAAAAGAAACCGATGAAGAAAAAATTATTTTCCGTTTACAGCTTTCTACTTTTGTAAAAAATACCATTTCATCAGCAATGAAGCTGCTTGGCATTGATGTTCCCGAGAAAATGTAAATTTTAAATTTCGAAAAAGAGTTTAATGCTTAAATAAATAAATAAGCACGATTGCAGGAAAAAAATAAATGCCCAAAACATCGAAGGGATTTTAGTAATATTTTTAAGTTCCGAAGCATCACCTGCATTTTTTGAATTCTTACGACAAATTGAAATTAATTCGATTGAGGAATATAACGCTTCAAAAAGCATAATACCACAAAGCCATACAGCGAAAACATATTGCACCATTTCGGTTCCATAAAATTTTACAACAAAAATGATTGCAGTAAAAGTAAGTAACCAAAAAATTCCAAAACTGTTGCGAACATAAAACATCAGGTTTAACAAAGCAAAACATGAGAGAACATATAAAACCAAATCACTTCTATTAATGCTAATTAAAAAAAATAATCCATAAGCAACTGCTGAACCAAACGGATAACCGGCAAAAGCAACAAGAAATCTTCCTTTCTTAGTATCCGCCCGTTTAGTTGTTGCTGTGCCCGAACGATCACTGAACAATTCCACAGAATACACTTCGCCACTTGCAATTAATGCAGCAATAGCATGTCCACTTTCATGAATTAATGTGTTGACTATTCGCAAATATTTTCCCGCATAGGGAATTCGGTTCAACGCAAAAACCACTAATGGCAATGCATACAGCGTATATATTTTAAAATCTTCGTTCAAAATAAAAATGATGAAATGATAATTTCAAAATTATTCAGAAATAAAATGAGAAGAGAAAAAGAAAATTTATTTTTTGGACAAAGTTTTCAACATCCTGTAATCCCTTATATTCAGTGCAACTGAAATAATTAGTGCAACAATAAAACATATTGCTGTAGCATATTCAATTATAGTTGCATCAGGGTTAAAAGAAGTAAGACGCCAGATCAAATATTTGATATAAGAATAAGGTAAATCGTATTTCCCAAGTTTATGAAGCACCTGCCAATGCCAGTCGGTAAGCGGACAATAACCTATTCCATAAAATATTCCAAGTACAAACCACGAAAGCCCGGTAAGCATAAGCAGGATCAAATTTGCTTTACGGGTTTTTTTCCAAACCCAGCCAAATAAATTAAACAGTGTAACAATTGCATGAAATATCAGGAAAAACCAATCAAGGAAATGATATATCATTTTATTTTTTGTTTTTACAAAGATAATTTTTCTTTAAAATATTTTTGAGTAAACATGACAATAAGGTGTAGACCCCTTTTTATCATAATACTCCTGATGATAATCTTCTGCTTTCCAGAAAATCTTTGCTGGTCGTAGCATTGTAGCTGGTTTGTAGCCTTTTTCTTTTAACATTCCAATCAGTTTTTCTGCAATTTCTTTTTGTTCTTTGGTATGGTAAAATATTGCTGACAGATATTGTTCCCCTATATCCGGTCCTTGTCCATTGGTTTGTGTGAAATCATGTGTTTCAAAAAAATATTTGCATACTTTCTCATAACTTACTTTTGTTGTATCAAAAATTACTTCAATAGCTTCAAGATGACCTGTAGTACCAGAACACACTTCTTTATATGTAGGGTTATTTTTATTCCCTCCGGTATATCCAACAGTTGTTGAAATCACTCCATCCAGTTTATCAAAATAATATTGAGTTCCCCAAAAACAGCCAGATGAAAATATGGCAGTGTCATGAACTGAATTATTTCTATCCGGAAGAAAAATCATTGAAATAGAATTTACACAATGTCTTGTATTTTTACTGTTAAAACCTTCACCATAAAAAACATGACCAAGATGAGCTCCACAATTGGCGCAGGTTATCTCAGTTCGTTCACCATCGGCATCTAATGTTTTATTTACTGCTCCTTTAATTTCCTCATCAAAACTAGGCCATCCGCAACCTGTATCAAACTTATTTTCCGATCGGAATAAACAGGTATAACATTGCTTACACAAATAAGTCCCTTTACCATTGAATTTATAATATTCCCCGGTAAATGGCTTTTCTGTTCCTTTATTAATAATGACCCTTGTTTCTTCGGGTGTCAGTTTGTTATATTTTTTATTATTCTGCGACATATGATTTTGATAACATCCTGTATTAAAAAGGAACAAGCTCAAAATAAATGAAATTGTCCTTAACATGTGATAATTTTTTTCACCGCAAATGAACAACAATCATACCTTATAACGTATGATGTCATGTAAAAATTGTTAAGATGTTTTTACAAAAAAATCGCTTTTTTAGGAAAAAAGTTACAAAGAAATATTATTTAGGATTAACAATAGCAGGATAAAGTTGCTTGTTGAGAAATTCAAAATTATATTCAGAAATCAATTCTTCAATTACTTCAGATACGTGGCGAATCTTGGTTGCAAGGTATGCTTTGGCGCCGGCAAAAGCAAACCCTTCTGCCATATTGCCTTTAGCTGAGTTAAACAAGACCTGTGCAATACAAAAAGGTGCATCTTTTATATTGCATGTATTAATACATCTCCAAGGACATTTGAATGGCTTTGTTTCACCATTCATTATTTGTTGAACAAAATCATTTTTTACAACACGTCCGGGTAAACCTACAGGACTGTCAATGATAACAATATCTTGTTCTTTACTTGTTAAGTAACTTTCTTTAAAAGCAGGCGATGCATCGCATTCAAAAGTAGTAACAAACTTAGTTCCTATTTTTACACCTTTGGCACCCGACTGCATAATATCATAAATATCTTTGCCTGAATTAATTCCACCTCCGGCAATTACAGGAATTTCTTTCCCGAACTTATCTTCGAAATAACGAATTTCCTTAACGGTTTCTTCTACCAATACACTTAATGGTTTCGTAATATTTGATAATTCTTTTTTGCAAAATCCAAGATGTCCGCCTGCAAGAGGACCTTCCAATGCAACTGCATCAGGAACAATATTGTATTTATTAGCCCAGTATTGAAAAATAAGCCTTGCTGCTTTTGCTGATGAAACTTTGGGAATCAGCTTAGTATGATGACCTTTTAGCCCTGCATTCTCAATAACCTGTGGAATTTTCAATGGCAGACCTGCACCAATAAAAATCACATCAATATTTTCTTCTATAGCGGTGGTAATCAAATCTTCATGATCGCTTAACGCCATCATAACATTCAACCCTATAATACCAGTAGAAAGCTCTCGTGCTTTTTTTATTTCTTTTCTTAACGCTCTTTTATTCGCTTCGTAGAAATTTTTTATATAATCTGGTTCATCCATCCCGATACCGGCTGCAGATATAACTCCTATACCACCTTCATTTGCAACAGCTGATGCCAAACCTGATAATGAAACGGCTACACCCATCCCACCCTGAACAATCGGTAATTTTACTTCAATGTATCCAATCTTGAACGAATTCATAATAATACTTTCTTCTAAATTTCCAACAAAAATAGATTGTTCTTTTCAATAAAACTAAAAACAGGGACAAAAACTAAAGTATAGGTTTAAAAGGTCTCATTAGGGACGATTGCACAGATTTTAGGTGCAAAAAATATGTCAAAAAAGAGAAAATTTAAAGCAATTCATTTAGCTTATTTGCAAAATTTTTGGAAACAGGAATAGAGAAATCGACATTTTCAAAAAATAATTTATACCCCTGAAGATTCCCTTCAACTTTTTCAATAAGTTTTATATTTGCTAAATATGAACGATGGCATTTAAAAATGAATTTATCTTCTTTTAATATTTCTTCCGCTTTTGTTAAACTACATCTTACCAACTGGCTTTTAACAGTTCCGTTCTCTTTCCAGAACACTTCAATATAATTATTTGCTGAACGAATAAACAATATTAAACTTACTTTTATTGAAAGACTATCCTTTTGATAATCTGAATCAAAATGTACGATTTTCTCTTCAATATGTTTACTTTCCTGTAATTTTTTGTTTAATTCTGTAGCAAAATTTAAATGCAGTCGCAATATTCTGCTATGGTTGATAATAATTAATGCAGATATTGGAAAAACAGCTACCAGAAGTAATGCAATAACTAAATTATATCCAAATACAAGAATACCTATTTTCTTGCAAAACAAATAATATCCTGATGAAATGGTAAACAATATCCAAACATTCCATAATATTTCTCTTTTTATATCCCATTTGGTATTTGAAAACATCCGAGGGAAAATGCTTGGAAAAAATAATAAGTTTATTGTTAATGCTAAAAATGTAATCAAACATAATCCAAGCATCAGGTAATATTTATCCCTGGTTTCTAATGAGCTGATGTTAAAAGGCTGAAAAAGAAATAAAAAAAGAAAAACACCAATACTAATAAAAAATATAATGATTGAATTATACTTTAGATCATCATTGTACGGATAGGACTTATTTAGAAATTTGAACATATTGCAAAAATACGCAATAATATGTATTTTTTTTGAAAAAAATCTAGCCAATTGAATGTTAATAGCTTAACTGATAATATAATTGTTTCAATTCTATCTCTGCTGTTTTTGCTGCATATTGTAAATTCACCAGAAGATATCCTGCACTTTCAAAACTGGTCTGGGCTGCTTTCACGTCAAGAATAGTAGCCTGGTTCAGTTTAAAGTTCTGCATTACTACTTCAACCAATTTTTGAGCGAGAGTGTAATTGGTCTGTTGAACTTTTAATTGCGAAAGAGTTGTAGAATACGAGTTATATGTTTTAATAGCGTCAGTAGACAAAGTATTTAAAAGACTCTCTTTTTCTAATTTTGAATTTTCCATATTTAATAAAGCAGCTTTTCTTTGTTTATTATAAACGCTCCCATTGAATATAGGTATTTGCAAAGTAATACCTGCCGATGGACCATAATTCTGATTCATTAGCAATGACCCTGAGCTGTTATCTGTATGAGCAAAATCATAAGCCGTGTTTATTTTAATGGAAGGATAACGCTGAGCTGATAATTCACGTACCATTTGTTCATTAATTTTTATTTGTTGTTCTGCATAAAGAAATTCGGGATTACGGTTAAGAAAATTTATTATGGAATCCTGTTGAAGTGTTTCGTCAACAACAATACTGTCATTTATTGAATATTCCAATTTTTTTTTTGCATTCATCAGTAATAATAAATCTGCTTTAGCTTCATCAATGACCAATTGCTGGGCTTTTAAATTCTGTTCTGCAATATTTACATCCATCTGTGCCTGCAAAATATCTACAGCATTTGCCATTCCTACTTTATTTTTCTCATCAATAATTTGTAATTTTTTATTTGAAACATCAAGTGAATTCTGGATTATCTTAAAATAACTTTGTTGCCTTAAAATGTCGTAATACTTTATCATTATTGCAGCAATCGCATTTTGAATTTCAAGGTTAAGCGATAATTCACTTTGTTTTTGCAAAGAATTTAAACGTTCTTTTGTGGCAATAACCTTAAATCCATTGAACAATACCATACTGGCATTAATACCTGCTTTTATACTATTTTCATTTATATTGCTCAAATTGATTTCGGTGCCTCCGCTATATTCCTGGTTAATATCATTGACTGCAACATTATCTGCGGCATTAACGCTTATTGTCGGCAATCCACCGGCCATACCATAAGCATTATTAATTTTTGCAATTTCAACATTGTTCTTTGCTATCCGTATATCGAAATTATTCTTGAGTGCAGTATCAATTGCCCCCTTTAATGTCAGCTGCTGCTGAGCATTCAGTAATACAGGGACTAAAAAAATAACAAATAATAAAATCCTTTTCATTTTATATCTTATGTTTTGCTTGCTTTGCTTGTATTTTTCTTTGCAGGCTTTGCGAAAACTTTTTCAAATCTGTTTCACGCAAAGAACACAGAGTTTGATGCAAAGACCGCTATGTTTATAAGTTATTTACTATACGATGAATATTGTCTTTTAAAAATTTTGAATTAAAATTTATAAGTAATCCCAACCTTAAATCAGATAATTTTAAATAAGTAAGTAATTGAGCATAGTGAACCGGAGCAAGGACTTCAACTGATTTAACTTCAATAATAACTTTTTTCTCAACTAGCAAATCCAATCTATATCCCACATCCTGCTTCACATCTTTATATACAAAAGGCATCGGATACTGCTGCTCAACATCAAGCCCGATTTCTCTTAAATCAAATGCTAAAGCATTTTCATAGGCAGATTCAAGCAAACCAGCACCAATTGCTTTATGCAATTCTATTGCTGCCCCAATTATTTTATATGATATTTCGTTCTCCGTCATATTTTTTTTGCGTGCTTTGTGTGTCTTTTTCTTTGTGTGCTTTGCGAGAACTTTTTCAAATCTGTTTCACGCAAAGAACACAGAGTTTGATGCAAAGACCGCTGAGATTATAAATTATTTATGTTGTAATATTTTCAATTTCTTCTTTTTCGATTTTATCTGCTTTATGCTTTCCTGAAATATATGTATATACAGCAGGGATTACAAACAAGGTCAGGATCAATGAAAATAGAATACCTCCAACAACCACTATTCCTAATGGAACGCGACTCGATGCCGCAGCGCCAAGTCTTAATGCAATAGGTAAAGCGCCTAATGATGTAGCAAGGCTGGTCATTAATATAGGGCGTAATCGTTGTGTTGCAGCTTCAACCACAGCCTGATTTTTCGGTATTCCATTCTTTCTTTTCTTATTTGCAAATTCAACAATCAGAATACCATTCTTTGTTACCAGGCCTATCAGCATTATCATTCCGATTTCAGAAAAAATATTCAGCGTATGACCAAAAACCCATAAGCTTAAAAAGGCGCCTGCAATTGCTAAAGGGACTGTAATTATTATAGTAAGCGGGTCTTTGAAACTTTCGAACTGTGCTGCCAAAATAAGATATATCAATACCAGTGCAAGGATAAAAGCAAAAATTATATTTGATGAACTTTCTGCATAATCTCGCGATGAACCACTCAACGAAGTCTGGAAACTTTCATCCAGTAATTTATCTGCAATAGCCTGCATTGCCTCAACACCATCACCAATTGTTTTCCCTTCGGCTAGTGAAGCAGAAATCGTTGCCGATTTATAACGGTTATAATGATAAAGTGAAGGAGGCATTGCATTCGAAACAATATTGGTAACAGAAGTAAGTGGTATTTCATTACCATCGCTGTTACGTACATATAATTTTGAAATATCAACAGGTTTTTGCCTGTCTTTTAATGCAACCTGACTAATAACCTGGTACTGCTTGCCATTCATTATAAAATAAGCAAGACGCCTTCCGCTGAATGCTCCTTGTATCACACCTGCGATATCTTCAACGGTAAGCCCGAATTCACGCGCTTTGATTCTATCAACAGTAATATCAACTTCTGGTTTATTGAATTTCAGATTCACATCAACATTCTGAAACGTTTTATCATTTCTTGCCTCTTCTAAAAATTTGGGTATGATCTCTTTTAATCTATCAAAATTCAAATTTTGTACAACAAACTGAACAGGTAAAGAAGCACGAGAACCTAAGCCAACTGATATAGTTTGATCTTCTACCGGAAATATGCGAACATCTTTAAATCGCGAAAGCTTCTTTGAAAGCTCCTTAACAATTTCACTTTGCGTTCGCTCCCTGTCCGAAGGATTAACCAATCCTATCCCTCCCATCCCGCTATTCAGGCCTGAACTACTATAGCCGGGAATGGAAAGATAATAGAAATTCCTTTCAGGTATTGAATCCATAATAAAATTTCCAAGTTGTTCACCTACCTTTGACATATATCCATAACTGGCGCCTTCAGGGCCTGTCATCTGAAGACGGATATTACTTTTGTCTTCTATCGGAGCTATCTCACTTTGAATATTCAGCCCAATCAAAACAACAATAAAAAGACATATCCCAACGATGGCCCATGCTATCCAGCGGTGTATTATAAATCGCTCGATAAGATTTTTATAACCGCTTTCCATGCCTCTGAAAAATGGTTCTGTCTTCATGTAAAAACGTCCGTGACTTCCGCTTTTTTTATTTAGATAAATATTTAAAACAGGCGTAATCGTTAGTGATACGAACGCCGACACCAAAACAGCACAGGCCAGTACGACACCAAACTCCCGGAACAAACTACCAACAAAACCTTTTAAAAACAATACCGGAAGAAAAACTATGGCAAGCGTCATTGAAGTAGCAATTACAACAAAAAATATTTCCTTGCTCCCTTCAATTGCCGCAACACGTATGGGCATTCCTCTTTCAATCTTTCTGAAAATATTTTCGGTAACAACAATTCCGTCGTCCACCACCAATCCTGTTGCAAGAATGATTGCAAGTAATGTAAGAATATTAACAGAAAATCCTAAAATATACATTATAAAAAATGTAGAAATAAGTGAAACAGGAATATCAATTAACGGGCGAATAGCAATAAGCCAGTTCCTGAAAAAGAAAAAGATTACCAATATCACTAGTCCTATAGATATTAATAATGTTTCTCCAACTTCATTCAACGATCTGCGAATGTTTGTTGTATTATCAAAAAGAGTAGTAAATACGATGTCGCTCTTTTGCGTTTTTTTTATTTCATCCAAACGTTTATTGAACTCATCAGAAATTTCAATATAATTTGCTCCGGGTTGTGGTGTAATTGCTAACCCTACAGCGCTGACTCCATTAATTTTCCAACTTCGTTCATATTGCTCAGGGCCCAATTCCACTTTAGCAACATCGCTCAAACGAACAATACCATCTTCATTTTCGCGAATTATCAAATCCTGAAAATCTTTTTCCGTAGTTAGTTTTCCGAGAGCACGTATAGTCAGTTCGGTTTTATTTCCATAAATTTTTCCTGAAGGGATTTCTACATTTTCTTTATCAAGAACACTTGAAATATCATTAAATGTAACATTGTATGCATTTAATTTATCAGGGTCGATCCATATTCGCATGGAAGGTTTTTTCTGCCCGATAATATTCACACCACTTACTTCGGGAATGGTTTGAAATTTATTCTGAAGGACATTTTCTGCGTAATCGCTTAATTCAAGTAATCCTTTTGTTGGGCTTTGTATTGCCATTAAAATAATAAAATCGCTGTTGGCATCTGCTTTAGTTACTACCGGTGGTGCATCAATATCCTGTGGCAGATTCCTTGTAGCCTGGCTTACTTTATCGCGTACATCATTAGCTGCTGCTTCCAGGTCGGCATCAATATTAAATTCAACGGTAATCCTGCTGGAGCCAACCGAGCTCGAAGAAGATATCGTACGTATTCCCGGGATTCCATTAATTGATTTCTCCAGAGGTTCCGTTATCTGGCTTTCAATAACGTCAGCATTGGCGCCGGTGTATGACGTACTAACAGTAATCATAGGAGGGTCAATTGCCGGATATTCACGAACGCCAAGGAACGTATAACCTATCACTCCAAATAAAATGATAAACAGGTTCATCACTGTAGCCAGTATAGGTTTCCTTATTGATAGTTCAGAAATATTCATTAATGGATTTTAGATTTAAGATTTGAGTCCGCCGCGGCGGATTAGATTTAAGATTCATAATTTATTTTTTCACTTTGGTAATTTTTACTTTTGCGTTAGGGCGAACAAATAAAACTCCGCTTACAACAATTGTATCACCCGGATCAATACCACTTTTAATTTCCACAAGATCGGCAGTACGTGTCCCGGTTTCTACATTTACAAAAACAGCTTTCCCATTTTTCACAACTACAAGTTGATCAGCAAGCGCATCGGGAATAATAGCATTGGTTGGTACCACAATACCATTTACTTTTTTATCAAGTAATACTTTAACAAAAGCACCCGGGTTAATGTCATCACTTTTAACTTTTGCCCTTACTTTTATATTTCTTGTAGAAGTATTTATCTGTGGCTCAATAGCGCTTACAGTAGCTTTAATATCCTCATCCGATGATGTTGTTTGAATAGAAACTGTATCGCCTATTTTAATTATACTTTTATACGTTTCAGGAATAGTAAAATCAATTTTTATTTTATCCATTTGTTGCAGTGAACCCAATAGAGTTTGGGTGGTAACATAAGCGCCTACGCTAACCTGCCGCAGCCCCAGTTCTCCACTGAAAGGAGCTTTGATGACCGTTTTATCAATTTGTGCATTTAAAACTTTAATATTTGCTTTACGTGTATTGACTTCGCTAAATGCCGCATCATAAGTTGCCTGATCCACGCCATTTACTGCGAGCAATTGTTTTAACCGGGCTTCTGTTTTTTCTGCCAAATCGAGTGCAACTTTTTGTTGCTCCAATTGTGCCTGCAAATCGGCATCATTTATTTTTACAAGTACTGTTCCTTCTTTTACAAAATCTCCGTCAGGCATATTAAGAAATGTAATACGTCCGCTCGTTTCAGGATATAACGAAACCATTTCATCTGACAGAACGGTTCCGTTCACTTCAACATTTGACGGAATATTTTCTTCACCGGCAATAATAACATCAACCGAAACCGGGGGCGTTTCTTTTTTTGCATTGCTATCTTTATTCCCATTTTTACAGGAAACAATAGCAATTACTAAAAATGAAATGATAAGATATTTTATATAATTCATAAATTTGAGGATTCAATTTCTCGGACAAATATAGTTTGTTTTTAACAAGATAGTATATACAATTAACTGTATTTTAAATCATCTTATTGAAGAAGTTTCTTTATCAGCCAGGCAATAAGACTTAACACAACACTTAAAATAATCATAGTTGTAACGGGCATATAAAAGGTAAGCCTACTGTAAAGCACACTCCTCATGAGGTGTGCATGAAGTCCTGTTGTTCGGGAGGAGATTTTCGAACCAGTTTAGTTTATCACCAAAAAGCCAAACTATTATTCCAATAGCTATAACAACAATTCCAATAATGATAATTGTTTTTCCTAAGGTTTGCAGAATGTTTCAACAGAATTTAGAATACTGTTTAAATCATTAACAGCAGAAGTATGAAATTCTTTAGCTTTTGTCATATTCGCCAGACCTACAAAATTTTCTTTTCGCACTCCGCCTCCCGGCATTATTATAATTCTGTCGTTCGCTTCTTTTATAAGCTCAGCTAAAAGACCGCAACCCTCAATAGCAACTTGTGCCTTACCCGAAGTAAGTATTCGCTGGAATCCGCAATCAATAACATCTTCAAGCGATCTTAACGGATGTTCACACCTATCGAAGGCACGATGAAAATTGGAAGTCAATGGCTTTGCCAACTCAACAAGTTCTTTACACCGTTCTTTATCAATAGTATTTTCTTTTGTAAGAATACCAAAAACGATTCCGTCAACTTTTAAACTTTTACAAATTTCAATATCAATTTTCATGTTTTCGAATTCAGTTTCAGTATATATAAAATCCCCTCCTCTTGTGCGAATCATAACATGAACAGGAACATCAAGGATTTCCTTTACAGCAGAAATTGTCCCGTAAGAAGGAGTTACCCCGCCTTCGCAAGGAGAAGCACATAGCTCAATTCGATGCGCACCATTATCAACAGCATTTATGGCGTTTTCGAGATGATATGCAACAACTTCAATTTTTATCATTTGATTATTTTGTTATCGGTAAAATTAATTAATTCTTTCTTAGAATTATTAAAATATATCACTAGCGTTGCGTTGTTTTTTTTAAAAAGGTCATTGACATCTTGATAATTC
>DAOQAK010000066.1 GCA_035353855.1 Bacteroidales bacterium
GACGATTTTCAGCTTTCTTTGTTCCCTGTTTGAAATTTTTGAGGAAACTCCAATTCAGTAGGAATAAAAGGAAGAACCGGTAGCTATTTTATTTTCCAAATATTTCATTCAACACAATACTTAAACGCAATCCGGCAAGCAGAATCTGATTTTTAATAATATCATAGCTTTTATCAATGTATGCATCACTTAATTTATTGTGCGAATAATTATACACATCATCGAGCAGCTTACGTGTTTGATACATACAGCCCACAATATTAACCTTTGGAATTTGTTTCAGATACCAGTTTGGTATCCCTGCTAATGTTTTCTGATAATCATTAAACGATAATTTTTTGTAACGGATGATATCGCTGTCCCACACTTCATGCAAATCATCGGGATAACCTTTGAATTTTACCTTCACATCTTTTCCGCCTTTATCCGAGTCATAGCCTACATGCAGCGGCTGATGGATATCTCCCATTAAATGAAATAAGATTTTTAGATAGAAATTTATATCTTCATTTGAAAGTTTATATTTTTTCTTCAGCTTACTTATTGCATTTTTAAGTTGGTTGACAATGTTATCGCCTTTATTAATATTGCTGTTATAAATAGAATTCTTATCCATGTGCAAATGATGCCACTCGCTCATGTAGTCGTATTTGTTTTTATCTTTAATTTCGTCCATCCATATAGAGGCTTCTTCCCACGACATGCCGTTAAGATATTTATCTACCGAATCGCGTATAGGTTTATCGATTTTGCTTTTTGCAATTTCAATAATTATCTGATGTGCTTCTTTTCCCCATCCGAAGCATATGTCCGAAAATGCAAGGCAAAGCGAATATATGAGAATAAATTTTTTATACATACCAAATGCAAAGTAACTCAATAAATGAAAATGAAAAATTTATTTAGAAACTTTTAACAAAAAATTAAAAACGTTCTTTAATAATTCCAAAATTCCTGATACAATTCCTGAAGGTATGCTTTTCCGTATTTTTCAATGGAATCTTTTTTATCGGCGGGAAGTTTTTCTTCAAAATATTTATTCATAAAATGATCGTACGAAAAATCACCATCAGGACAAACCCACCCGAAACCTGTTTCGTTTGAAAAGTAGGCGTAATCATTGATTGCAGGATTTAAAAGATTTTTACTCCATCTGAATTTTTCGCTTGATATTCCCGTCTGATGCAGCAGTGTTGCGGCAATATCGGCCTGTGAGCCGAATTTATTGCAAGCAGAACCCTGGTATTTTTCTTTGATCACATTTCCATAAAAGAGCATAGGAATTCGCGCATAATTCATATTCCAGTATTCATATGACCTGTATGAACTGTGGCTGTGGTCGGGGACTATAACGAAAAGAGTATTTTTAAACCATGCTTGTTTTTTTGACTTTGAAATAAAATCACCCAGGCAACTGTCGGAATAATAAGCAGCATTCACATATTCTTTTTCCAGTTCGGGCCATTGAATGTTTTCCTTGAAGTTAGGCATGTCGTAAGGTGAATGCGAACTTAATGTGAACATTGCTGCAAAAAATGGGGAGTGCAAAGTATTTATTTCTGAAAGAAATTCAGGAAAAATAAACTCATCATGTATGCCAAGTTTTCCGCGGGAATAACTATTGCTGAAATCATCTTCTTCCATTATTTTGTCAAAATTATTGAAGTAAATATAACTTTTCATGTTGCCATACGAAAGTTGTCCGCCGAAAATAAATAATGAATGGTATCCTTTACTGCCAAGGGTTTTAGTAAGGCTTGGCAGTTTAATGAATTTATCAGGCTGGCGTGTTATAACATTAAGCGGATGCGATGGAAAGCCGCCGAATATATTCGACATTCCTTGTTCCGAGCGTGTTCCGCTTGAATACATATGGGTAAATAAAATCCCATTTTTTTCTAATTCGTGGAAACAAGGTGTGATGCCTTTTTCTCCGCCTAATGATTCAACAAGATCGGCTGACCAGCCTTCAAGAATTATTAAAACAATATTTGGCGCTTTATTTTTTAAAACTTCAACGGTTGTGTCTTTAGGTGTTGTAAGGATTTCTTCAGTAATTTTATTTGCTTCATCAGAATCAAAATAGGTAAATGGATTTTTATCAATGGAATTATAGTTTTGACTTAAACTTTTTATTAAATTCCATCCTGAATTCACAGCAGTTAAATTTAAAATATCATGTTTTGAAAAATATGCATTGCTTTGCGTAATGGGAATTTGCTGCAATCCGCCTCTCAACCCTATTAATAATAAGGGGAAAGTAATAATAATGAAAAGAAAAGAAAAATATATTTTGCCGGCAGCATTTTTTATTTGATGCCAAACCCATTTCTTGTATACAAAAGCTCCAACTGAAAATTGAAAAATCAAAATAAAAAGTAATAGTATGAATACCCATGTAGATGCGGAGTTATAAATTTCACCCGGATTTTCAAGGTACCGGATTGCTTTAGCGCTTAATTTGGTTTTCCATTCATCGTATATGCCAAGTTCAGCAGTTGTGATAATTGAAAAAATAAAGATCAGGATAAAATTATAAATGAGGTTAATTATATTAAGAAAGTTTTTTGAATAAAATAATTGAATGGTAAGTATCAAAACAGGAAATGCCATGATATAGCAAATGGTGCTCAGGTCGAGATGCAGTGCCTGAATGAATATCGAAAGGATGTTTGAAAAATGTATGCCTGTAAGGTATTTGTGATAGTAAACGAGAAAAATTATTCTTGAAAAAGCAAAGAATAAAAACCAAAAACAAACCTGTTTTAATAATGATTTTAAAATATTTTTCACATTGTTCAAATGATTTGCAAAAATAGTAATTAATCAAATACCAGATATAAATCCAGAATCACCAGGTATATGTAAAACCTTACCAGCTATCAAATAGTCCTTTGAGTTTTGTTGTGATATTTTTTTATTTGTAACTGAAAATATTTTCAAAAAGAATATTTAGATGAGTATAAAAAAAATAATTTCATTTTTCTTATTAATTATTGGTATTAATTTATTTGCTACGGGTGAAAATTTTCCGGTAGGTGGTCGTTCAGCCGGAATGGCAAATGCATCCGTTACGCTTAATGATTTCTGGTCAATATATAATAACCAGTCAGGACTATGCGGAATAAAAAAAATTTCAGCAGGTATTTATTATGAAAATCGTTTTGGTTTAAAAAATTTTGGATTAAAAGCAGGCGCTGTCGTAATGCCAATAAAAGCTGGTGTTTTGGGATTAAGCATGAATTACTTTGGATATTCAATGTACAATGAAAGTAAAATAGGTTTTGCATACGCGAAAAAATTTTCAGAAAATTTTTCAATGGGAATACAACTTGATTACCTGTCAACTCATATTGCGGAGAATTATGGAAACCGATCAACTGTTGCCGGAGAAATAGGACTACGTTATCAATTGAATAAAAACCTTTGTATTGCCGGGCATATTTATAATCCTGCAAGAGCAAAAATTGCAGAATATAATGATGAAAGAATCCTGACTGTAGTGAAAGTTGGATTATCATATTTATGTTCAGAAAAGGTTTTACTGAATACAGAAACGGAAAAAGATATTCAATATAAAGCTGTATTTAAGGCAGGTGTAGAATATCATCCGGTAAAAGAAATATATTTCAGAACAGGAATTGCAACAAATCCTTTTTTGAATGCTTTTGGTTTTGGAATAGAAATTAAAAATTTCAAACTCGATTTTGCAACATCATATCATCAAACGTTAGGCTTTTCACCGCAATTCTCGATGATTTTCAATGTTTCAAAAACAACCGCTTCTTCAAACTGAAAAGTTTTATGAAAAAGCAATTAAAATATTTTTTCAAGATATCATATTTCCTTACACTGTTGTTCGCATTTAATGTATCGGCGCAAGAAGTTGATACAATTGAAACAGGTAATGAAGATGTTTTTCAAAAAGTAGAAAGCATTGCCGAACAAACAGATGCTGAGCTGGATTATACTGAATTGCTTGAAGATATGGATTATTATCGAAATCATCCGATAAACCTTAATAAAACTGATGAAGCGGAACTAAAAAAACTATTTATTCTGAATGATATTCAAATAAATAATTTGCTTGAACATATTGCTGCAAACGGTAAACTTATTTCGCTTTATGAATTACAGGGCATTTCGGGATTTGATATTGCGACAATCAATAAATTGTTGCCATATGTTTATGTTTCAGGAGATGTAAACAATCGCCATTTTTCTTTTAAGGAAATGCTTGATAATAGCAGCAGTCAGTTTATCATAAGATATCAGAAGGTTCTTGAAGAACAGCAAGGTTTTTCTGCAATCACTGATTCGGCGCTTTCTGAAAGTCCCAATTCGCGCTATGTTGGGAGTCCTGAAAAAATATTTGCTAAATATCGTTTCACTTATTATAACAATATAAGTTTTGGCATTACAGCCGAGAAAGATGCAGGAGAAGAATTTTTTAAAGGCTCACAGAAAAACGGTTTTGATTTTTATTCGGCACATTTTTTTATTCGCGATTTTGGTTTTATTAAAGCATTGGCTGTTGGCGATTACCAGGTGCAATACGGGCAGGGACTCACATTATGGTCGGGACTGGGTTTTGGGAAATCGTCCGATGCAATGGGAATAAAAAAGAACGGGCAAGGCATCAAACCTTATACTTCTTCGGATGAAAACCGTTTTATGCGTGGCATTGCAACAACGATAGGAAATAAAAATATTGAACTGTCATTATTTTTATCAAACAAAAAAATAGATGGAAATATTACTGAAAATGATACTTCAACAGATGAAGTTATAAGTTTTTCGTCATTACAGGAAACGGGTTTGCATTCCACACCCAATGAATTGGCTAATAAAGATGCAATAAATGAATTGATTTACGGCGCGCATATTTCGGGTAAAATAAAAAAAATAAATATTGGCGCTACTGCTTTTAAAAGTAAGTATAGCGCTATGTTGCAACGCGAATTCCAATTGTATGATCAGTTTGAATTTTCCGGAAATGAAAACTCAAATATTGGAATTGATTACAGTTATATTTTCCGAAATATGAATTTATTTGGTGAGCTATCACGAAGTGAGAATGGCGGAAAAGCTTTTATGAATGGATGCTTATTAAGTCTTGACAAAAAAATATCATTATCATTTTTGTACAGAAATTATGAAAAAGAATATCAGTCGTTATATAGTTCCGCATTTGCCGAAAACAGCAATCTGGCAAATGAAAAAGGAATTTTTTCTGGATTTATTTTTAAACCTGTACATGCGGTTTCAATAACAGCATATATTGATAATGTTTCATTTTCCTGGCTCAAGTATAGGATTGATGAACCTTCCAAAGCGCTCGATTATTTGTTTCAATTAAACTGGGCGCCTTCAAAAAAAACAGAAATGTATTTTTTATACAGACAGAAAAATAAAAATTTAAATAGTTCTGGTGAAGATGTATTATTTGATAATGTTGAACCAACGCTAAAACAAAATTATCGCTTTAATGCTGTTTATAAAGTTAATTCAAAGGTAACGCTGAAAAACCGAGTTGAGTTTTTATCATATAAAGTTAGTGATGAAGCGCCGCAGCAAGGTTACATCATTTATCAGGATATAAATTTTAAAAAAATGAAAAGCCCGTTTTCATTTTCTGTGCGCTATGCCCTGTTTGATTGCGATACATACGACAGCCGTATTTATGCTTTTGAAAATGATGTTCTGTATTCGTATTCTGTTCCTGCCTTTTATAATAAAGGTGCCCGCTTTTATATTACCACACATTATTCAGTATGTAGAAATTTTGATATATGGTTGCGATTTGCCCAGACCTATTATGATAACAAGACACTTATAAGTAGCGGGCTTACACAAATCGCCGGAAATAAAAAAAGTGAAATTAAAGTGCAGCTGAGGATAAAGTTTTGAAATGATAAAACAATGGTTTGTTAATTATTCAGTATTTTTCGGGCTAAAGCCCAATTTCATAGAGTTTTAATAGCCCCGACCTTAAGGTCGGGGCTATTACGAAACCCACAATTATAAAGTACTTTAGTCCTTAAATAAAGAAATTATAGAATTGTCAATAAAAAATATATGATGTACTTGGTATTTATTTAATGACCACTGATAACCATTCCAATTTTTATATGATTTGCATTACATAATTATTTATATATTTTTGCAATAGAAAAATAATTATTCATATAAATTTTAAATCATGTTAAAGAATCATCCTAAAGGATTATTGGTCGCTTTCTTCTCGAATATGGGAGAGCGATTTGGTTTTTACACCATGATGGCCATTCTGACTTTGTTCTTGCAAGCCAAGTATGGACTATCGGAAGAAGCTGCCGGCGATTATTACAGCTGGTTTTATTTTGCCATTTATGCATTGGCTTTAATTGGAGGTATTCTGGCCGATTCGACTAACAAATATAAGCTGGTCATTTTGCTTGGAATAGTCATAATGTTTGGAGGCTATGCAATGATTGCTATTCCCGGATTATCACTGGGAGTAACTGTAGCCGGATTATTCATTATTGCATTTGGAAATGGTTTATTCAAAGGAAATTTACAGGCTGTGGTAGGGCAAATGTATGATGACCCAAAATTTGCCAAGGTACGTGATACCGGTTATATGATTTTTTATATGGGAATTAATGTAGGTGCATTCTTTGCTCCATTTATTGCTACAGGTGTACGTAACTGGTGGCTGAATGTTAATGGCTATGCACATGATGGAAGTTTGCCCGGGTTATGTCATGCTTTTCAGCGAGGCGAATTGGTTGATGCTGATGCACTAAATAAATTCCAGGAACTGGCTAATAAAGTTTCGGGTACAACTGTTACCGATCTTAGCAAGTTTGCAACGGATTATGTTCATGTTTTTTCTACAGGTTATAATTATGCTTTTGGTGTTGCAGCATGCGCTATGATTGTTTCGTTGCTGGTATATGTTATTTTCAATAAAAAATTACCAAGGAAAGAAAGAAGTGCAGCTCCAAAAGATGCAAATGGAAACAAAGCATCATTAATGGGAGCAAAAGGTATTACATCTCTATTAATATCATTAGGGTTGATGGCAGTTACATCATTCATTTTTTATTTCCTTCTCGATAATTATAAATTAGGATTAGCTGTAGGATTATTTGTAGCATTTGTTTCATGGATAATGCAAATCTCTACTAAAGAAGAACGTCCTCGAGTTAATTCGTTGATCATGGTTTTTATCGTTGTAATATTTTTCTGGATGTCATTTCACCAGAACGGGCTATCCATGACATTCTTTGCCAGAGATTATACAGTAAAAACGGTAGATTCATTTACAAATATCTTTTTCAACCTTAATTCGATATTATGTTTTATAGGCACTATCGCAGGTTTTGTTCTTATTTTCAGGAAGAACTTAAAAGTAAGAATTACAGGATGCGCAATGTTCCTTATTTTCGGAGGATTGATTTATTATCTTGTTTCAAGCTATTCATCAAGCAATCCTATTGCGCCGGAAATATTTGAATCATTCAATCCTTTATTTATTGTTGCACTTACATTTCCTGTTATGGGCTTATTCTCATGGATGCAGAAGAAAAATATTGAACCTTCAAACCCAAGAAAGATAGGCTATGGGATGATAATTGCAGCTATTGGTTTTGTTGTTATTTTAGTTGCTTCATTGAATTTAGTTTCTCCTCACGAACTACAATATACAGATGCTGCTGGTAATATTAAATATAACCCGGTACCAGATGAATCAAGAGTTTTACCTTATTGGCTAATCAGCAGTTATCTTATTCTTACTGTTGCAGAATTATTTTTAAGCCCGATGGGTTTATCCTTTGTGTCGAAAGTTGCACCGCCACGTTTCCAGGGATTAATGCAGGGCGGATGGCTTCTTGCAACAGCTGTTGGGAATAAATTTCTTTTTGTCGGAAGTTTCTTCTGGGGAAAACTCGCATTATGGCAATTGTGGTCAATATTTGTAATTTGCTGTATTCTTTCAGCTATATTTATTTTCTCAATTATCAAGCGACTCGAGAACGCAACAAGCTAAAAGATATTTTTTATACTTGATATGGGCTGTCAATTTTTATTGACAGCCCTTTTTTATTTGATATTGTAGATTTATATTTTATTAATGAAACTTTTAATTAAAATATATTCTACTTTCAATTTTTTTTATTATCTTTGTTATTGTACTAAACTTCATCGCTATGAAAAAAATATTATTTTTTCTTACAGCAATTCTAATCTTCATAAACTTTCAAACATTTTCCCAGTACCTGATAGGTCATCAGGCAATAACGTATATTGATTCTGCAAGAAGTAACAGAAGCGTTGCAACACATGTTTATTATCCTGCGACATCAGCAGGTGAAACTACTCCTATTGCTTCAGGGCAATTTCCTGTAATTGTATTTGGTCATGGGTTTGCTATGACTTACGATGCTTATATGTATTTTAAAGATACAATGACAACACGAGGTTATATTGTTGTTTTTCCTACTACCGAAAGCAGTTGGACATCACCCAGTCATACCAACTTCGGACTTGATTTTGCATTTCTTGTAAATAAAATGAAGATGGAAGGGAATACACCTGCTTCATTATTCTATGGACATATCGCTCCGCAATCAGCAATAATGGGACATTCAATGGGCGGTGGTTCTTCATTTCTCGGATGCCAGAATAATACTGTTCCCACATGCATGGTTACATTTGCAGCTGCTACAACAAATCCTTCTTCAATCACAGCAGCTAAATACGTTACTATTCCTGCACTTGTTGTTTCGGGTTCGGCTGATTGTGTTGCAGGGCCTTCTACCAACCAGCAGCCAATGTATGATAGCCTGGCAAGTAACTGTAAATTTTTTTTAAGTATTACCGGTGGCGGACATTGTTATTTTGGCGATAACAGCACAACTTGCAATTTGGGTGAAACAACCTGTTCGCATCCATTATCACGCGAAGCACAGCATGATGTGGTTCTCGATTTTGTGAAATTATATTTAGATTATTATTTAAAGAATAATGCGTCTTCATGGAATGTATTCAATGATTCATTAAATGCATCACCAAGGATTACACACCATATTTTATGCACCACTACCGGGATTGATGAAATAAAAAATAATTCTGTTTCTATATATCCTAATCCTGCATCAGATGAAATTAATATTTCATTTTTCTCCAATGGAAATACTTTTGTGAAAATATTTGATATTACAGGCAATGTTATTTTGTCAGAACAAATAAAACCTGCATCGGGTGTAACAATAAAAACTATGGATGTCAAAAAACTTTCGAAAGGAATTTATTTTATTGAATTATCTTCATCAAATTTCAAAGTATATAAAAAGTTTATTAAAAGCTAAACCTGTAGAAATAAATAAATGTTTGTAAAAAGCTATTCATATCGGGCAGCTTTTTTATTTTTACAAAAAATATTATTTGGAATTTCCCTGGAATCATAAGCGACGCTATAATGCTCTTACGAATTATTTTCAAAATAAATTTGGTGAGCGAATTCAGAAACTGTCTGTTAATGCAGGTTTTAGTTGTCCGAACCGTGATGGAACAATAAATGTAAATGGTTGTTCTTATTGTAATAACAATGCTTTTAACCCATCGTACTGTTCACCGGAAAAATCTATTTCACAACAAATAGAAGAAGGAATACAATTTCATACTAACCGCTATCGCAGGGCTGGTAGGTATTTGGCGTACTTCCAGACTTATTCGAATACATTTGCCGACATCAATATTTTAAAATCAAAGTATGAAGAAGCTTTGCAATGTCCCGATATTATTGGCCTTGTAATTGGTACACGACCTGATTGTATTGATGACGAAAAACTAGACTATTTAAAAGAGTTATCAGAAAAATATTTTGTTTCTATTGAATATGGCGTGGAATCGTGTTATAACAAAACTCTTGAAAAAATTAATCGTGGTCATACATTTGAACAATCGGTAAAAGCAATTGAGGAAACTGCAAAAAGAAATTTACATAACGGGATTCATTTGGTTTTTGGATTGCCCGGTGAGAGCAGGGAAGAAATGCTTGAAGAAGCAAACATTATTTCGAAACTTCCGGTTACGGTTGTGAAATTTCACCAGTTGCAAATTATTAAAGATACAGCAATGGTTGATGATTATAAAATGAATCCTGAGAAATATTTTATTTTCAACCTTGATGAATATATTGATTTTATTATTGATTTCATCGAACGATTAAATCCTGAAATTTTGATTGAACGATTTACAGCCGAAGTCCCGCCGCGTTTTTTAGTAAAAGGTGGTTTCGGTTTATTACGCACCGACCAGATTCTACAACGAATTGAAAAAAGAATAGAAGACCGAAATACATGGCAGGGACGATTGTTTAAGCACCAATGATCAAATTCCAAATTTTAAATTACTGAATGGCTGAACTGTTCAATTGTTATTTAGCTTCGCTGTCATTCATAGTCATTAGTAGTCATCTGTCTTTGGCTGAAAAGTTTATTGAAAAATTGCAGATAGAAGACGGATGACTTATCTTCCCAATTTTCTATTATCCATTTGCAATTTAAAAAGTATATCCAACACCCAACCCAAACATTGAATTGTAGCGCTTTTCTGAAAGTATTGGAATCTTATCGTAATTCATAAGTGAATACATTGGTGTGTATCCGGCACGGAAAAATATGCTGTGTTGTTTTTCGTATCGCAAACCGACTCGTCCAAGTAACCCAAGATAATGCTGCTTGTCATCATAGGTATCAGTTGAGTCATTATAATTTTTATATACATAAAGATAATTCAGACCTCCGCTTATTTCGACCATCAGCGCTCCTCCGCCAAGCATTAAATTTAAAGTTGCGGGAACACCAACTGTCCTTGTTTTTTTGAACGACCAGAAATCAATGCCAAGAGTATAGCTTAGTAAATAATTTTCGCGGCATATCAATGTGTGGTCCCAGTTTATAGAGCTGAGTCCAAATAAATTTTTAAAACGAACATTCTCTTCTAAAAATAATGTATTGCGCGGACAAATATTTACAGGTTGACAATTCTTTGGACGTGGCTGAGGATAACCATCAAGGGTTTGTTGTGCATCAGAATAAGTGAAGAGTAAAACGAAAAATAAAATGCTGATAAAATATTTTTTCATATTCGTAATATTTAGAAAACAAATGTAAATGATTTTCTTTGTTTTTTAGTAATGCTACAAAAATTATAACTTTTTAATAAATAAAAATATGTAAAATTCGTCCATACAATGCGACAGTTAGTCTATTTATGGTGTTTTTACTTGCAATTTGAAATCATGAAATATAAATTTGTTGTTCTCATTTAAATATTTTTTACCTTGAAAAATAAATTTATCATTCTGCTTTTTACGATAAATTATTTTTGTTGTAATGTGCATTCGCAAACCTTGAATCCTTTTTATTATTCTGTTGCAAATAATGTTTCGTACGATACCATTTTAAAAAATCTTCAGGAATTTCAATCATTAGGTGTAAAACAAACAGGAACAACTGCGTTGAACAATACCCGAAACTGGATAGTTAATAAATATTCGCAATATAGTTATACAAATATTCTTAGCGATATATATACATCCGGTAGCAACCAGCTTTATAATGTTGTTTTAACAAAAACCGGAATACTCTATCCGAATAAATATGTAATTGTTTGTGGTCATTATGATACAAGAACAGGGACAGGGACTAACGATAATGGAAGCGGAATTGCTATAATCCTTGAAATAGCAAGACTTATAAAAAATATTAACACGGAATATTCGGTTCGCTTTATTAATTTTAGTGGAGAAGAAGATGGTTTTCTTGGAAGTGAACATTATGTAAGTGATATTGTAAGCCCGGAAAATATGGATATTCGGCTTGTATTCAATATTGACGAAGTAGGTGGTGTTGCCGGTCAAACGAATAATAAAATAAAATGCGAAAGCGACCAGTCAAGCCCTTCATCAAATAATGCTTCTTCTGCTGCATTTACCGATACGCTTGCAAATTTAACGATATTATATTCTTCGCTTACAACTGAAATAACCAATGCTTATGGCAGCGACTATATGCCTTTCCAAAGTAATGGTGAAATAATTACAGGCTATTTTGAATATAATGAATCGAGTTATGTTCACACTTCAAATGATAATTTAAGTCATCTCGATCCCAGTTATGTTTCAGAAATTGCAAAGGCGGCAACTGCTGCAACATTATATTTCGCTATGGCATATGAAGGGAATGTATCAATTGCGGAAAATGAAACGATGAAAACCACTGTCTTTCCTAATCCTTTCAGTGATAATATATTTGTGAAGAACAGTGATAATGAAAAAAGTTTTTTTACAATTTATAATTTATTTGGTGAAAAGATTTTTGAAAAGGATTTTTCAGGAAATGAAAATATTTGCCTGGATGAAATTCCTGCTGCATCATATTTTTACCGCATCATAAAGCCTTCAGGGAAAATTATAAAATCAGGGATACTTGTAAAAGAAAAGTAAAAAATTATTCCAAAGCCTTTTCAATACAATTCCAAAGTTTATCGGCTGATTTTTGCCAGCTGAAATTTTCGCGCTGGATGCATCCTTTAGCGATGAGTTCATCTCTCAGGTTTTTGTTGAGCGCAATTTTTTCCATGGCTTCGGCAATGGATTCGGGTGAGAATGGATCTACGAAAAGTGCTGCATTGCCTGCTATTTCAGGCATTGATGTATTATTTGATGTGATGAGCGGTGTTTCGCAATTAAAAGCTTCAAGAATAGGAATCCCGAACCCTTCGAAAATAGATACATAGGTCATGGCAATTGCCGAGCTGATTATTTTATTCAGCTCCACTGAATCAACTCTTCCGGTAAAGGTAACTTCATGACGGTATAGCATGTTTTCGTATACACGATTTATTTCTTCTGTCCACCACCGCTTTTCACCAACAATAAGCAAACGGATATCGCTGTTGTTATTGACTTTGAAAATATCGAATGCTTTAAAAAGATTGGTTAGATTTTTTCGCGGATGCAGCGAACCAACAAAAACAAAATATGGATGATCGCCGGAATATTTCCAAAGCGTGTTATCTTTTTGTAATGGTCCTATAGGTTTATATTTTTCGTTACACCCGTTGTATACGACATCAATTTTTTCAGGATTTACCTTGTATTTTTTTACAATGTCGTTTTTCGAAAATTCCGAAACCGTTGCCAGTCTTGTTGATTTTCTTGCAAAGCGCGGAAAATAATACCTGTAATATTGACGATACCAGAAAGGCAGGTTTTGCGGGTAATGTTCAAAATTCAAGTCATGGATGACATTTACTGTTTTTACTTTTGTATGTAAAGGCATCCATCCATCAGTAGAAAGATATAAATCAGCTTTATAACTTCGTAATAAAAATGGAAATAATTCATTAAAGCGGATATGCCATAAAATAGGGTGGCGTGAAGGAGGATATAAAATAATAGGTGTTATATTATCCGAAAAAATAAATTGGTGATCAAAAGGTCTGTCGAAAACAAAAATAAATTCGTGTTCGGGATGCTGGGTAGTAATTCGTTTTAATGTTTCATAACTGAACCATCCCAGCCCTTCCAGTTTGTTTTTAATTAAACATTGTGTGTTAACAACAACCTTCATAATAAAAATATGCCCATTATGGTGTCAAAAGTATATTTTTACAATGGATTACCCAAATAACTATTAGTAAAAAATGAAAAGCTTTCATAAATTTGCACGATTTTAAAATGGGATGCTAAAAAAATTTCTCAAGAATATCACCCTGGTTCTTTTTCTGAACCTCCTAATTAAACCCTTCTGGATATTGGGTATAGACAGGGCTGTACAGAATAGGGTAGGGGTAGAAGATTACGGATTTTATTATGCTATTTTCAGTTTTTCGTTCCTGCTGAACATATTGCTCGATTTCGGAATAACTAATTTTAATAATAAAAATATCGCGCAAAATAATCATTTATTGCGCAAGCATCTTTCGAGTATAATCGTATTGAAATTAATTCTTGGTGGAATATATCTTGTGATAAGCTTGATATGTGCTTTCATTATTCGTTACGATTATACACAGATAATGCTACTGATAGTGTTAGCCTTCAACCAGTTTTTAATATCTTTTGTTTTGTATTTGCGCTCTAATCTTTCGGGCTTGCATTTATTTAAGATCGATAGTTTTATTTCTGTACTTGATAGATCGATCATGATCATTGTATGTGCATTCTTGCTTTGGGGTATGCCCGGTACGTATGAATTCACGATACGCACTTATACATTTGCTCAATTATTTGCTTATTTCTGTACAGCCGTGATTACATTAATTATTGTTTTCAGAAAAGCCAAATCGAAATTTTTGAAATTGAACTGGAGCCTTCCATTTTCTTTAATGATCATTAAAAAAAGTTTTCCTTTTGCCGTACTGGTTTTACTTATGACTTTTTATAACCGGATCGATACGGTAATGATGGAGCGTATGTTGCCCGATGCTTCAGTTGCAGGTGTTGGAATGCACAGCGGTGAAGCACAATCGGGAATATATGCATCGGCATATAGGTTGCTTGATGCAACAAACATGATAGCATATCTTTTTTCCATTTTATTACTTCCGCTTTTTGCAAAAATGATAAAGCATAAGGAGCCGGTTGTAGATTTGGTCAAACTTTCTTTTTCGTTGTTATTTGTTGGATCAATCATTGTCTCATTAACCTCATTATTCTTCAGTGATGATATAATGAAATTATTATATCCTTTAAATCTCAGTAACGAGAGTATTTCCCAATATAATTTACGAATGGAAGAATCGTCAAGGGTATTCGGGTTATTGATGGGTTGCTTTGTCCCCATATCTTCAACATATGTATTTGGTACTTTATTAACAGCAAATGGTAATTTGAAACAACTGAATATTATGGCCGCAAGTGGAATGTTGCTCAATATTGTTCTTAATATTTTTCTTATTCCGCGTTTATATGCTACCGGTTCGGCTTTTGCAAGTTTTTCCACACAGCTTATTACATCAGCAGTACAGGTTGTTCTGGCACAAAGGATATTCCGGTTCCGGATTAATGTAAAGTATCTGGTTTCCTTGGTAATATTTGTTCTCGGCGTTTTAATGGCTGGATATATTTCACGGCAACTCCATTTTTACTGGATTACCCAAATGATGATTATGGTTATAATAAGTTTTGTTTTAGCAATTGCCCTCAGGATCATAAGTTTCAGGAAAATGATTTCCATTATTAGAGATGAATAATCATTTGTTTTTTGAAATGTTTTTTTTTATACATTTGTTTTCTTAAAAATTATTTAAAATATTTTTCATGAATAGTAATCAAGAAAGTAATATTTTTGACTCAACGAGTTTTTTGGCCTTTCTTGGAAAGTGGAAAAAAATCCTTTTAATTGTTAGTGGGATAGCTGTATTATCTGGAATTATATTCACCTCGCCTTTTTTTATTACACCTAAATACAAGGCAACAGTCATTATGTTCCCGACTTCAACAAATTCTATTTCGAAAGCGTTAATGTCGGATAATTATGGAGGGAAACAGGATATTCTCGAATTTGGTGCTGAAGAGCAGGCTGAACAATTATTGCAAATATTGAACTCCAATAAAATAAGGGCACGTGTTATTCAGAAATATAATCTGCTTGAACATTATGATATAAACCCTGAGTCCAGATTTAAAAATACACTTCTTTATAAAGAATACGAAAATAATATTACGTTCAGGCGTACTGAATTCATGGCGGTTGAAATTGAAGTCCTTGACAAAGACCCACAAATGGCCGCTGATATTGCTAATGATATTGCAGCGCTTCTCGATTCAACAAAAAATGCAATGCAAAAAGAAAGAGCAATTAAAGGATTTCAAATTGTAGAAGCAGAATATAAAAAGATAAAGACTGAAGTTGAGGAAATGGAAGACTCGCTTACACAGCTTCGCAAACTAGGGGTTAATGATTATGAAACACAGGCAGAAGCATACAATACTCAACTTGCAATTGCTCTTGCGCAAAATAATATGTCGGGAGCTAAAAAACTTGAAGAGAAAATAAAAACAATTTCTGAATATGGTGGCGCTTATGTTTCATTACGCGATGCTCTTGAAAACGACAAGAAGCATTTAAGCGATTTGAAAACAAAATATGAAGAAGCTAAAGTTGATGCACAAGAAGAGTTGCCCTGTAAATTCATTGTAAACTCAGCATTTAAAGCCGAGAAAAAATCATATCCTGTAAGATGGCTTATTGTGCTGGTTTCAACATTATCAGCATTTCTACTTGCAGTACTTGTTCTTATAATTATTGATAACATTAAACGACATAAGTTCACATTTACTTGAACATCTGTCGAACCTCGGGAAGTTTCAGGAAAACAGGAACAAAAGCAAAATGATTCCTTTGTTGCAGACAAAACTGAAAAACCTGAAACCAGTGGGGGAGAAATAAATAAAACTATTAATCCCGGGAGGGAAAGGGTAGATTATGCCAGTAATTTGAAGAAAATTAAATTGCCTGGATTTAAACTATCTGTAAATGATAATTTACATAAAGAAATAGAATTTAATATGGAAAACATGTTCTCGTACGAGCAACTTCTGAAATTGATTTTAAAATGGAGAATTCATCTCGTCGTTCTTCTTATACTTGCCGTTTCGTTATCAGCATTGTTTTCATCGTCTTGGTTTATAAAGCCTAAATATAAATCAACAGCAGTATTGTACCCCTCAAACCTTTTACCTTATTCAAATGAAACCCCAACTGAACTGATGTTGCAGTTATTCAACTCGGATGATATACGCGATAGCTTGATTACAAAATTTGATTTAGTGAAGCATTATGATATTGACCCAACAGCTCCTCATTATTACACAACGGTAATCAGAAAATTTGAAAGTAATGTTGATATTAAAAAAACAGAATATGAATCGGTAGTTATTGAAATATATGATATCGATGCAAAGATTGCATGCGAAATGGTAAAAGAGATGGTAAACCTTTTTAATAAAAAGGCAAGAAAACTTCAACGCGACAAATCAGAAGAAGTTTTAAAAATTGCACAAAGCGAATTAAATAAAAAACAAATTGAAATAGATACTCTTAAAAAGAAACTTGAAAGTTTAAGAGAAAATTATGGTATACTTGATTATACTGTACAGGTAAGAGAAGCTTCGAGAGCATATTATAAATCAATGACTGGTTCAAAAAATGCCCAAACAACAATTGAAAATCTTCAGAAAAAAGGAGGTGATTTTATATTAGTAAGTAGTTTATATTATGCTGCCAGCGATGCATACAATAAACTTAAACAAGATTATGAAGCTGCATTAAAAGATGTTGTTAAAGATTTGACTTATACAAACTATGTGAGCGAACCTATACCTGCAGATAAAAAATCATATCCTATTCGATGGATAATTGTTTCAGTATCTACTATTACAACTTTATTCCTGGCAATTCTGATTATCGTATTAATAGAAAACACTCGAAAAAAAGAAAAACTGGGCGAAACAACCGGTGCTTGATAAATTAAAAATAAAATGGGTATATGCTATTAGCGCAATATTTATTGTGCTTAACAGTATTTTCATTATTAATGAACTGTACTGGTTTTGCCTTATTCCTGTTATTCTTTTAATACTATTATTCCTGTTTTTTTCAGTGGATATATTATTATTGTTAATTGTCTTTTTTACTCCGCTTTCAGTAAATTTAAGCGACTTTGATTTAAATGTAGGAGTTTTCATCCCCACCGAACCTTTATTATTTTGTGTAATGCTGATGTTCTTATTCAGTATTGCATTTCGAGGGAGGTATGATTCTAAAATTTTTAAACATCCGATTTCTGTTATAATTATTATATATATCACCTGGATTTTTATTACATCAATTACAAGTTCAATGCCTGTTGTTTCATTTAAATTCTTAGTTTCAAAACTTTGGTTTATCATTCCTTTTTATTTTTTGGGAATACAACTTTTTAAAGAACAGAAGAATTTTAAAAGGTTTATTTGGTTATACATGATTGCATTTTGCGTGGTTATTGGTTATACCATTTATAATCACTCGATATATGGTTTTGATGAACAATCATCGCATTGGGTAATGAGTCCGTTTTATAACGATCATACTTCGTACGGGGCTTTACTTGCCATGTTTATACCTTTTTCCTTTGCATTTATTTTTAATAAAAAAGAAAGCAAATCGATACGGGTATCTTCTTTATTTGTATTTATATTATTATGTGTTGCAGTAGTTCTTTCATATAGTCGTGCTGCGTGGCTTAGTCTTGCAATAGCATTAATTGTTTTTCTGATTTTAAAACTTAAGATTAATTATAAAGTTGTAATTGGTGGTATTATTGCTTTGTCAGCAGTTTTCCTGATATATCGAGAAGATATATACAGAGACATCGAAAAAAACAAACAGGATTCATCAAAGGATTATGTAAAACATATTCAATCAATGTCGAATATTTCTTCAGATGCATCTAACCTGGAACGTATCAATCGCTGGAAGTCGGCACTAAGAATGTTTAAACTACGTCCTGTTTTTGGATGGGGTCCCGGAACATACCAGTTTAAATATGCTCCATTTCAGCATTCAAATGAGAAGACTATAATTAGTACTAATGCAGGTGATATGGGTAATGCTCACAGCGAATATATTGGACCTTTAGCTGAAGAAGGTATAATAGGAACATTGAGTATGCTTGCTATTGTTTTAATAGTAATATATACAGGCGTAAAACTATACAAACGAGTTGATACAAAAGAATTAAGATTAATTACAATAACCATATTGGTTTCATTGATAACTTATTTTATTCATGGCTTGTTGAATAATTTTCTCGATACAGATAAAGCATCAGTTCCTTTCTGGGGAATGATTGCCATGCTGGTAGCACTTGATATTTATTATCCTAAAAAAGAGGCTGCGAAAAAAAATATTGAAAAAAAAGTTTCTGAATAAATTAAATGTCCAGATCTTCTAATGCTTTAAGTCTTTCTATTAATGAAGGCAGCTGACGCATCATAGCAATTTCTTTCCATTTTTTTCTTGATTCTTCTGCTGGTGCGCCATAATATGTTTTCCCTCCTTCAATAGATTTGTCAACAGCAGAGAGTGCTAATAGTATTGCACCTTTTCCAATTACCAAATCTTTATTTATTGAACAGCGTGCCCAAATAATTACATCGTCTTGTATCTCGGAAACGCCTGCGATAGCTGTATGTGAACCAATAAGGCAATTTTTCCCGATAATGGTGTCATGTCCAACCTGAACATGATTATCTATTTTTGTTCCTTTTCCTACCACAGTATCACCGGATACACCTATATCAACAGCGCATAATGCGCCAATTTCAACATTGTCTTCAATTATTACTTTGCCGCAAGATGCTAGTTTATCGTATCCTTCAGGTCTTCTTTTAAAATAATATGCGTCGGCGCCGATTACGGAATTGCTATGGATAATAACATTATCACCAATAATACAATGGTCGTAAATAGTTGCGTTGGCATGTATAATGCAATTTTTCCCAATAATAACATCATTACCGATAAAAGCATTTGGCTGAATGATGGTTCCTTCGCCTATAACAGCATTGTCGCTTATACTTTTTGATGAAGGAATAAAAGGTCTGAATTTTTTTACCAGTGCAACATAATCACGAAAAGGGTCATCGGAAAATATTAACGCTTTCCCTTTAGGGCAGGGAACATCTTTATTTATGATTACTATTGAAGCTTTAGAGTGAAGCGCTTTATCATAATATTTTGGATGATCAACAAAGGTAATATCTCCGGGTTCAACTCTATGTATTTCATTAATTCCGCATACCGGAAAATCAGCATCGCCGGAATATTTAGCTTTAATCAATCCCGCAACATCCTTGAGTTTTAAAACTTTTTCAAATTTCATAAAAAGAAGATAAATTTTTACTTAACGCGTTCTGAATAGGTACTGGTTCGTGTATCGATTTTTATTTTTTCACCTGTATTGATAAATAAAGGAACATTAACAATTGCGCCGGTTTCAACCGTTGCCGGTTTTAATGTATTGGTAGCGGTATCGCCTTTTACTCCGGGTTCTGAATAGACTACCTGCAATTCAACAAAAGCAGGCAGATCGCAATACAATGGAGTTTCGGTATCTGCATGAAAAACAATTTCAACAGCTTGTCCTTCTTTAAGAAATTGAGGAGCATTGATAAGTTCTTCTTCAATATTTACCTGTTCATATGTTTCACTATGCATGAAATTATACCCTGTATCATCTTTGTATAAATATTGATACGGGCGACGTTCTACACGCTGAATATCGATTTTTGCACCGGAAGTAAAAGTATTCTGAAGTACTTTTCCTGTTTTAATATTTTTAAGTTTGGTTCTTATAAAAGCTCCGCCTTTTCCTGGTTTTACATGCTGGAATTCAACAATGGTACAAAGTTCATTGTTGAAATTGATACATAATCCATTCCTGATATCTGCTGTTGTTGCCATAAATTTATATGATAATTAAATTGGTCGGCAAAGTTAATTCAATTCTGCGAAACTACAAACCAAAAAATTATATTAACGTTGATTTATGATATTATTTTTGGAGTTTCCTCAAAAATTTCAAACAGGGAACAAAGAAAGCTGAAAA
>DAOQAK010000067.1 GCA_035353855.1 Bacteroidales bacterium
CTGGAATGTAGTTGCTTTATCAATAATCCTTAACCTTTTGAATTGTGCTTAACGTATGTGCTGCTGTATTGCTGCAATATCTACTTTAACGAGTCTGGTTATAGCAATACTATTTTGTCTTTGCAGCACACTTGTTTTTAATTATTTAAATTTTCTATTCATTCGTAAAAATAATAATTATTCACCAGGTTTTTTAAACATTTATTCAATTTTAAATTTTAGTTTTTCTTTTTAAGTTGTAGCAATTCATTTTTTCAATTTTAAATGATTGGTAAATAATTAAATAAAGTTTTATAAATCTAAATTATCTAATGGACTTTCTAATTGTTCCATCCCTTTCTTTGTAATATGTGTGTATATCTCTGTTGTCTTGCTTGACGAATGCCCCAGCAATGTCTGTATATACCTCAGGTCAGTGCCTCTTTCAAGCAAATGGGTTGCAAAACTATGCCGCAAAGTATGTACTGTTGCTTTTTTATTTATTCCTGCTTTTCTGCATGCTTCATGAAATATCGAGTTGATGCTGCTTTCCGAATATTGCCCTCCATCTTGCCCCTCAAACAGCCACACCTTTGGAGCATATAATTTCATATACTCATCCAAATAGAATAGCAATTTTTTTGAAAGCAAAGTATTCCTGTCCTTTTTCCCTTTAGCATCTTTAATAATAACAGCATTTCTTTCTTTGTCTATATCGTTAACCTTTAATTTTATCAATTCACTTCTTCGTAAACCTGCCGAATATATAGTAAGCAGTATGGTCTTATGCTTAATATTGTCAATATTGCTTATGATCCGCCTCACTTCTTCTTCGCTTAATACCGTTGGTAATAATTTTTCTTTAAACGGGCGGTCTATATAAATGTATGGAAGCTTTTCCATTTTCAGAACTTTTTCATAATAAAATTTTATTGCATTGATCACCTGGTTCTGGAACGATGATGAAACTTTTCTTTTTTCAACCAGGTACAGCAGGTATTCCTTAATTTCGTTCTCGGTTATACTTTCAAGCTCTTTCGTTTTGTAATAATTAATAAAATCACTGAAGGCTACTTTATAAGTGCGTTGGGTGTTTTCACTGTATCTTTTTATTTTAAGCTTTTCCAAATAGGCATCAGGAATTTTCCTGTCGTTCGTGTAATGTCGTTTCTCTTTAATTCCCCTGGGTTTCGATTTCCTTAAAGTACATTCAATTTCATAACCGAACCGGGAAAAGTAATTTTCAATTTCCGATTTGATATTGGCTGTATATGGAAACGACCAGTATTTTTCTTCTTTATGCCAAATGTAATATGGAAGTGTTTTTATTTTTGCAATATGCGCTTTTGCGAAAGGAAATCTTAAAATGATTTTCTTCTCATCAATTATATCCATTAATACAACACCGCCTTTTCGTAATGGCGCTCCTTCTTTTTTTAATTCCGGCTTCTCACTCCTGTCCTCCGAATCCCCATGTACTGTTTCTGAATTATTTTTATTTTCAGAAGTTATATCTTTTGAATTTTCATTTATATTTTTAGAATCAGAAAACTTAAACTTGAAGTTTGGATTTTGCACCTTAGGATTTGCTCTATTTTCATTTCTTTCATCCTCTGATTCCTCACCCCGGCTTGCAGAACAACATTCTGAATTCTTTCCATTTTCTAATTTTTGAATATTCGAAAATTCATCTTTGATCTTGGAAACAGGAAATTGAAACTTAGTGTTCGATGTTTGCAGCTTTGGATTTTCAGTATTTTCAATTATACCTTCGCTGCGACGGATCAACTTTTCACTTTTATCAAATTCAGTATTCTCATCCCGATGATCATCGTTACAACATTCTGAATTATTTTCATTTCTCATGCATGAATCCTGGATACCCTTTAAACCCTGAACCTCGCCACTATTCAACTTTCTATTATTTAAATTTTCATCTGTAATTTTTTCACTCCGCCGCGGTGGATCACTTTTTCTCTGTTCACTAATCACTGCAATATCTTTGAACAAGCTGAATAGTTCTTTGATTGTTTCCTTATTATCCGGCACATACCAGCTTTTATATGTTTTGCTGAACCTGGCATTCTTTATTTTTTTAACAACAGCAATAAGTTCCTCATCAAACGGGAACTTAACAAGCAGGCACTTTTCGTTGCGGTGCTCAACGTGTATGAGTTGTATTGTTTTCAATTAAATATAATATTGAAACAAAGGTTGTATATTTTAATATATATTACAAACGCTATTTTACAATTGGTAGGGTTTTGTTTATGGAAGGTAGGTTTGAGTTTATATTCGGTATAATATCAATTGTATTTATTTTTTAGTTCAATGACAAAAAATAAATTACAATGATTAATGCCGATGCTAAATGTATTTGGCACAATATGACAAGGTCAAAATTAGTTCTATTATAAATGGGTAATCGGTATAAGCTGATTTTTTAATTTCTCATTTTACATACTAAAAAAAAAGCCCGTCAAAAAAATGACAGGCTGTATTTTTTTTAATACTTGATAGCTCATTTATTTCACTTCAATAAGTTCAACATCGAATACAAGCGTTGATTTTGCAGGAATTGGGCCATAAGCATTTTCGCCATAACCTAACTGATAAGGAATTATTAATCTTGCTTTGGTGCCAGCTTTAAGTAAAGTAATCCCTTCGTCCCAGCCTTTAATTACTTGTCCTTGTCCTAGAACAATTTCTATGGGTGTACCCATTTCAACTGAAGAATCGAATAAACTTCCATCAAGGAAATAACCGGAATAATGCACCTTCACGGTTTTCCCGCTGGCTGCTTGTTCGCCTGTTCCTGCATTAACTATTATATATTTTAATCCCGATGCTGTTGTAAGGGTATCTTTCCCTGTAACATCATAAGGAACAGCATCAACTTTTTTCTCAGCCTTTAATATTTCAACATCAAAAATTAAATTTGATTTTGCAGGAATTGGTCCGCGTGCTACTTCGCCATATGCTAAGGTATATGGAATAAATAATTTTGCTTTATCGCCAACATGCAAACAGGTTATTCCTTCATCCCATCCTTTAATTACTTTTCCGCTTCCAATAGGAATAGTTATCGGTTCATCTCTGTCAACACTGGAATCAAATATTTTCCCATCTTCAAAATAGCCGGTATAATGCGCAGTAACATTCATTCCTGAATCTACTTTAATTCCCCTGCCCTTGCTTATTACAACATACTTTAAACCAGATGCAGTTGTAACGGTATCTTTTCCGGTGCAATCATAAGGATTGTTTACCGAAACAAGTTTTACTTCAAATATCAAAGTGGAATTAGCAGGTATCGATCCCATAGCGCTTTCACCATAACCTAATGCCGGCGGAATAGTTAATATAGCGCTGTCGCCTTCATGCATATAAGCAATGCCTTCTTCCCATCCTTTAATCACGCTTCCTGCTCCAATTGAAAATGAAATAGGTTTTCCTCTGCCATAGGAACTGTCGAAAACAGTATCATTTGTCAGCTTACCGGTATAATGTACGGCAACCTTGCTTCCAATTTTTGCTTGTGTGTTTTTAGAATTATATTTAAGAAATTTTATTTGTAATCCTGAAGCAGTTGTGTAAGTTAAATTTTCTTTTACTTTTTTCGGCAATTGAGCCATAGATATTTCAGAAGACATAATTAAACATATTAAAATTATTACCAGTTTTTTCATTTTATTTTTATTTTATTTTACAGTTACCAGTTCTACTTCAAATAAAAGCGGGGTGTATGGTTTTATCAAACCACCTGCACCTCTTGAACTATATGCAAGTTCTGAAGGGATAATAAATTTTGCTTTACCACCGGCTTTCATCAATAAAATACCTTCTTCCCAACCCGGGATCACTTCATTGTTGCCAATCACAAACTTAATAGGCTCGCGTCCTTCTGATGAATCGAAAATAGTTCCGTCAAGAAATTTACCGGTATAGTTTACTGTAACGGTTTGTCCTTTTACTGGTTTTACGCCTGTTCCTTTTGTTGTTTCTATATAATAAAGACCTGTTGCCGAAGGCTTAGCTGTAATTTTATTTTCTTTAATATATTCTTTAATAGTTTCAGGTTCTTTTGCTTTAAGCTCTTCTAACATTGCAGCATATTTTTCCTGTTTTAATTTCATTTCTTTTTCATAATCAGCTTTTTTCTGTATGCTTATCAGTTTCACATTAAACTTAAGCATAGTGCCGGCTTTAATAAATTCAGGTAAGGTTTTTAATCCTACATTTTTAAAATAAAAAGAATCAGCCGAAACAATAAACGAAGCGCTATCACCAACAGCCATCATTGCCAATCCTTCGCTGATATCACCATTATAATCAGGTTTCATAAGCATAAGCTTTGATGGTTCGGGAAGACTATCGCTTGTAAACAGCATGGAATCGTTTTTCTGGATACAATACGACATTTTCACGGTCATCACATCGCCTAATTCTGCTTTTTGTGCATCATCATTCTGAACATGAAATTTATAGAATAAACCCGTATCTGATTCCTTAAAACCGGAATATTTGGAACACGATGTCATAATGGTTGCAATTATTATAATTGCCAGGTAAAAAGTTTTTGTTTTCATATTTTATTATTTGATTTCTATTAATTCAACATCATAAACTAAAGTAGCTCTTTTAGGAATTTTCTTTTCATCACCCAGCAATCCGAAAGCCAGGTGAGAAGGAATAATGAATTTTGCTCTATCGCCTACTCTCATTAATAAGATACCCTCTTCCAGTCCGCTTATCTCATTACTTTTTCCAATAACAAATTGTTTTGTTCCATCATCTTTCGAGTTGTAACAAACATCACCGGTAATAAGTTTCACTTCAAATGATATTTTAGCAATTTTACCGGCTTCAGCTTTAATACCATTCCCATTTTTATAAATGCAATAATGCAATCCTGTTCCTGTTTTTTTCATATTCCATTTATAACGCGATATGAAATTTTCAATTTCCTCCTGTTCATTTTTTACTAACTGCTTATTAGCATTAGCTAAAGGGGTTTTCAGGGAATCTGTATAAATGATTTTGACCTTTTCTTTTTTGCTTCCTCCACAGGAAGCCAATATGCAAATAAAGAACAGCATTAATATTGAAAAGGTTTTATTCACAGTTCTATTTATTTTTTTATTATCACCGGTAATAGTTTTTCAAAATTATCCAAAGTTTCCGGTATACTTGTATAACTATATCCTCCTGAAGCATTATGATGCCCGCCACCATCGTAATATTTCCGGGCAATTTCATTAACATCTACTTTGCCTTTGGAACGAAAAGAAATCTTTATATTTTCATTTCGTTCAATAAAAAACACTGCCATTTCAATACCTTTTATCGACAATGCATAATTTACAACACCTTCTGAATCGCCAGTCTGATAGTTATATTTTTCCAGGTCTTCTTTAGTTAAGCTAATATATGCTGTTTGATATTCAGGGAAAACCTTCATTTTATCACTCAGACAAAAACCTAATAAGCGCATCCTGTTCTCGGTAAAAGTATCGTAAACCAGCCTGTGAATCCTTTCTCCGTCAATCCCTAATTTAAACAACTCGGCAGTAATGTTATACATTTTTACATGGTTGCATGAATAACTGAAAGAACCGGTATCGGTTACCATTCCAACATAAATACATTCAGCTATTGCTTTATCAATATCATTTATTTTTCCAAGAGATTCTATTAATTCCCATACAATTTCAGAAGTTGAAGAAACGTTATGATCAGAATATGAATAGTCAGTAAAAACAGTTGGTTCCAAATGATGGTCGATAAGGAATTTTATGGCTTTTGAATTTTTATAAGCGTCAACTAAGCCATCCAACCTGTTAACATTATTAAAGTCTAAACAAAAAATAACTTCAGCATTTGATATGACCTTTTCACTTTCGGAAAGATTGGAATCTGTAATTAAAATTTTATCACAGCAAGGCATCCATTTAAGAAAGGAAGGAATTTCATTTGGAATAATAACACTAACCTCATATTTTTCTTTTACCAGAAGGCAATATAGCGCAAGCGAAGCGCCAACAGCATCACCATCAGGGTTTACATGAGACACGATAGTAATTTTCCTGTTCTCTTTTAATGCTTTCGCTACGTTATTTACAAATCCTTTATCCAATATTTTCATTTTTAAGAGCTGCAAATTTATTAAATAATATGTTGAATAAAAGATATTATTTACATATATTAGCAAATTGTATTTAAAAATTATTAATTATGGCAGGAAATAAGACTTTTACAATCATTAAGCCATTTGCTGTAAGACATGGTTACATCGGTCCTATACTCGCAAAAATTAACGATGCAGGCTTTCGTATATCTGCAATGAAATTTATACATCTACGTATAGAAGAAGCCAAAGCATTTTATGCAGTTCATAAAGAAAGACCTTTCTTTGAACCATTAGTTTCTTTTATGGCCTCAGGTCCTATTGTTGTAGCTATTCTTGAAAAAGAAAATGCAGTAGAAGATTACAGAAAATTAATTGGAGCTACCAACCCTGCTGAAGCAGCCGAAGGAACAATAAGAAAACTTTTTGGTACCAATTTACAGGCTAATGCTGTTCATGGTTCTGACTGCGATGAAAATGCTATTAATGAATGTAATTTCTTTTTCTCTCAAAGAGAAAGGTTTTAATAGCTTACTCCAGTTTGTATTCAGCACAGGTTTTGTCGGAATAAAATATAATTATTCTCTCTATTTTACGTGGTAAGGCTTTTGTTTCTACTGAAGGTTTTTTGGTTTCTCTTAATATTTCTGATACCTGTTTTACTTTTTTCACTGGTTCAGGTTTTTTATCAGAAATATCATTTTCATTAACTATAGCATTATCATCTTGAATTTCAGAAGTATGTTCATTAATTTCAGTAAATATATCGCTTTCAGGATTGATTATTTGCTCATTTACTTTAGTTTTTCCGTTTTTATCATCAATATCGCTAAACAAGTCCTGTTCTTTATAAATACTTCCTTTACCAAATATTAACCAATCGTAATTAATATCAGGAAATCGTTTTATTATTTTTTGGATAAAATCAAGACTCGGGTTATTTCTTCCGGAAATAATATGAGAAATACTTGAGCGTTGCACACCAATTTCATCAGCAAATTTTGAAGCTGAAATATTTTTTGTCTTTAATATTAATTGTATACGTTCATTCATAAAATTGGAATTAATTCACAAATGTATTTAAAATATTGTTTACATATATAACTTTTAATAATTTACATTTGTATTAATATCTGACAATAATATATGCTATGAATTTATATTTCAAATAATATCATTTATAATATTGTATATCATATATATATAATATTATAAAATATTTATTATATTAAGTATCATAATATATATAACTACCATTTTATATAATGTTATTCAAAGTACTGATTATTAATTTTATATAATAAATATAAATGCTACATTTTATTATAATTTACATATTTAATGGATAATACAATATTAATTAAATTTTATTGTGTAAAATTTACAATACGATACATTTTATACACTATTAAATTTGGTTTACAAATGTGCTTTTTTTTGTTTTCACATCGATTAATTATAAAGAAATTAAATAATCGTCATTTCTTCTTTAACCCATTTTAGAATTTAAGAAAAAGGAACAAGTAATAATTATTTTATATAAAGGATGTTTTGAAATATGAAAACTAAAAAGATCAACAGAAAAATCATTACCCTACCCTTTTTAGCAATATTAATTGAAAAATAAGAAATAAAATGGAGGAAAATATTATCTAACTTTCTGAAGCTTACATGTATATACCGAATTATCCGAGTAAATACGAATAATATATAGTCCTTTACTAAATGCTGATAAACCATCAACCGAAAAGTAATTATATCCTAAATCGCGTTTAATTTCGGTTTTCGATACAAGCTTTTTCCCTGTAATATCAAATATGTCAATATTAATGTCTTTGGTTATACTTGATAAGAACAGTATATATACAACATCATCAAAAGGATTGGGAAAAACATTAGCAAAATTCTCATTATCTATATTATGAATTGGATTTCCTGCAAGAATGAAGTTTGCAGCAGCAAAATTGGGTATACCATATCCTAATAAACTGTCAGGATTTTCATATTGATTTGCACTCTGAGATATTGCATCAATAATGACCATATTACCTGCATCCGGGTTAGCCTGCCACAAACATGCTGTTGCTCCGGCAATTACAGGCGAAGCAAAAGAAGTTCCATTACCCGATGAAACATTATTGCCGCCGGCAGTTGAGGCAAAGTAAGTACCATAACCCTGAGCGGATACAGTTGGTTTTAACCTTTTATCAAAGCTTGGACCTGTAGAGCTAAACGAAACATACTTATCTTTATTATCTACTGCGCCAACAGTTAGAATACTATCTGCATCAGCAGGTGCACCTATATAATGCCATGACTGTGTTCCGGAGTTTCCGGCTGCATTACATACAATTATTCCTTTACTTGCAGCAATGTCGGCTGCTATTGTTGCAGGAGCAGTATTCCCGTCCATATCATGATAAGAGTGATTCATCCACGACTGATCAAATGTAGTATAACCAAGCGATGAATTAATAATGTCAGCTCCTACACTATCAGCAAATTCAGCAGCAGATGCCCAGTTGTATTCTTCAATTATATTTTCCGAAGGGGCATCTTCAGAACGCAGCAACCAGTAATTTGCTTTTGGTGCAGTACCTATGAGTTTTCCGGGAAGGTTCCCTCCCATTATTGAAAGAACCATCATTCCATGAGTGCTGATATCGGAAGCAAAAATATTACTTCCTGGAGATACAAAATCTTTGTATCCTAAAATCTGATCATTCATCCATAAACTGTCGAATGCAGCCATAGTATCAGCATGAAAGAACCCGGCATCAATAACAGCAATTGTCATATTTTGTCCGTAATAACCATGACTATGAAGATAGTCAAGCCCAATCATTGAAACCTGGTTATATGATTTCCCATATTCATTAGTAAAATATTTTTGAGATACCGGAACCTCATCAGATAACGTATTTTTTCTGCTTAAATCAACGGCGCTTATTAATTTTTCAGGAATAATTGATTTCTGTTTGATTTTATTAATTCTGGCAATACTGTCAATACTTTGAACAAAAGGAAAAGAATGAATTTTAATCAATGCCATTGAATCGGTAGTATATATTGTAACACTGTTAAACCATTTTGAACTGCAAATCAAAGTAACTCCAGTATTTCTGATACTGTCAATATAAGCAGGTGTAACAGGCAGATCATTATTTGCATAAGCTATTCCCTGTTTTATCCTGCGTTCAATTGCTTTTCCGGAAAGGAACTGTGATGGATCAGACAATGAATAAGGCGAATTATTTTTATCAGTAAATTTTATAAGGTATTTATGTGGAGCAAGCTGAGCAAATATTTCAGTTGAAATAAATGTTATGGCAAGAATACAAAAAGTTTTTTTTATATAAGGATTAATTGCCATAAGAAATGATTTTATAGCTGTAATCCTTTCCTGATAAAATTTCATGAGTTACAATATCAAAAGTTACTGACCTATATCGCTTATATATTAAACCAATATTACGGGCAAATATTTCATACTGAAACTGGGCTTCAATAAGATTATTGGTATCCGATGCTTGAATTACAGTTAATGTAGAATCGTATAAAATCCCATTTATAGTTGCAGGTACATCAATATCATCATATTCGTATTCTGCTTCACCTATAGTGTTAAACGCGTTGCCATTCCATGTTGTGTTTTTAGAAACAGGAAATACCAATTTTATAAAACGATTGTTTTCTTCAACTTTTTCGGCAGTTGCTGAGGTAAGGTTCATTGTCCAAACATCATTTATAAACCAATCGGTAGTGTCGTTTAATTTTTTATAACGTTCAAGCCGTTGAGTAAGCCTTCCTTCGTTATCATAAAATTCCGATTCAATAATTTCTTTTATTTTATAATTATAAGTACGTTCATGCAACGAGTCGTTAATATTATAAAAATCGTCCCATACTGTTGAATCTACTTCATACATTACCCAATGCCCTACATTTACCGGGAAATAAGAATAACCAACATCTACCGAAGTTTCTGTATCTTTTTTGCATGAGATTTCAAAAACAAAAAAGAAAAAAATAAATACTAAAGGAAAATACTTTTTCATGCAAATTACCGGCAATAATTAATAATACAAATATAATTAATTTTAAAGCAGAATGCTATGCCATGAATAAAAGAAATTAAGAATGGAATGTTTAATATCAGAAGATTTAATGATTTTTATCAAACGATGACTCCACCGCCAACAACATCTTTGCCTTCATAGAAAACAGCAGATTGTCCGGGGGCAATTGCATTTACATTTCCCATGAATTCAATGTCAATAAAATCATGTTGCTGCTTTAAACGACTAACAGTACCGTGGTCTTTGTATCTTATTTTTGTAATTACCTCAATGTTCTCAGGGATATTTTCATATTTAATGAGATTGTAATTTTTTACTTTCAACGAGGTTTTTATCAATTCATCTTTAGTGCCCAGCACAATGATATTTTTATCGGGAATAATTTCAATGACATACATTGGTGTACCTGTAGCAATATTAAGCCCTTTGCGTTGTCCAATCGTATAAAAAGGATACCCTTTATGTTTGCCTATTACTTTTCCATTAGTGGAAATATAATTACCTCCATTGTATTTTTCTTTCAGCCCGGGAATTCTATATTCGAGAAATGAACGATAATCATCGTCGGGGATAAAACAAATTTCATAACTTTCGCTTTTATCGGAAAGGTTATCAAATCCTGATTTTCTTGCTAATGATTTAATATCTGTTTTTGTGATGTTCCCCAAAGGGAATATAGTCCGGGAAAGAAACGATTGTTTAAGCCCCCATAAAACATATGATTGATCTTTTAATTCATCAATACCTTTTGATAAAACAAATCTTTTATTTTCTTCGCGTACACATGCATAATGCCCGGTAGCAATATAATCGCAGGAGGTAGCATCAGCCTTATTTAGTAATAATTCCCATTTTATAAAAGTATTGCATAACACACAAGGGTTAGGTGTGTGCCCAACAAGGTATTCGTCAATAAAATTGCTAACTATTTTTTTTTCAAACTCTTCACGAACATCAAGAACAAAATGCTTGAATCCCATTCTTACAGCAACTTGCCGGGCATCATTAATTGAATCCAGGCTGCAGCATCCGGTTTCTTTATGTTTACTTCCCGAAGAAGAATAGTCCCAAGTTTTAAGCGTAAAACCAATCACTTCATAACCCTGTTCATGAAGCATTAATGCAGCAACGGAGCTATCCACTCCGCCACTCATAGCCACCAACACTCTTCCTTTTTGCGACACAGTGATTTTTATTTTTTCTCAACAGGTTTTAATTCTTCTGACTTTAAAAGGTCGCCATTATCATAAGTCTCTTTTAAAATACCTTGCCCCTTTTCATTGAATTGCATCCAAACGCCATCTTTAAGGCTTTTCTTGTATACCCCGGTATAAAATACCCCCCCTTCAGGAAAATAGTATTTAAATATTCCTTCCATTTTATTTTTAATATATTTTCCTTCCAGTTTTATTTTACCATCGGAATAATATTGTTTCCAGGGACCATTCAGGGTATCATTAACCCATGATTTTTGCTCATCAAGTACACCATCACTGTAATAAGTTTTCCATACACCTACCCAAATTCCTTTCCTGTAGTGTTCTTCGGCACATAAGGTATCATTTTCTCCGTAATATTTCCAGAGGCTATCTTTTTTTGTATCATAATAAAAACCTTCTGCTCTTAATTTCCCTTTATCATTATAAATTGAAGTTGATGAAAATTTTCCATTTTGCGAGTAAAATGACTTTGCTTTTATTGCACCATTTCCATGATAATATATAAATTGCCCGGTAGGGATATTATTTACAAAACGACCTTCATATTTCAATGTATCATTTACATACTTTTTCCAATACCCTTGTTTTTTTCCTTTAGCATCAACCTTATTTAAAGTATCAATTACCTGGGAGAAAATGAATGCCGGGCTAAAGAGCAGTAAAAACAGAATAATTATATTTTTTTTCATAATGATTTTTTTATAACATTATTATAAACTGAAATACTTTATAATTTATTATTGCAAATTAATGAATTTTTCGGAAAAAGTTTTCAAATCAGGAAAAAGATAATTTACTATTTCATGATTTTTTTTAGCTATTTCTGCTTCATCACTTATTAAGATGTTACACATACCTGCACGATGACCAAATTCCATATCACTCAATGAGTCGCCTGCCATTACTGATTTTTTTAAATCGATCTCGGGAAAATCTTTCTTAGCCTGCAAAGCCATACCCACATTAGGTTTGCGTGTGTGATGATTACTTTCTTTCAGGAAAGGAGAAAAATAAACTGCATCAACTCTTCCGCCAAACTTTTCTATTTCCGAAATCATGTTGGAATGAATCTTTAACAAATCCGTTTCGGTCATGTATCCTTTTCCAATTCCCTGTTGATTTGTAACAATAATTATTTTTCCAAAAACAGAAGAAAAAACTTTTAAAGCCTCGAGCACTCCGTGAAGGAATTCAAACTGATTCCATTCCAGAACATAATTATCAGGGATGCGTTTATTTATCACACCATCCCTGTCGAGAAACAATGTCCAGCTTTTATCAATATTTTTAAATAAGTTCACGCTGTGCTTTTTCATAATCTTCAGGAATTCCAACTACAGGCAATATCGTTTTTCTGATTATTTAGGGAATAAAGTTTTTTCAACAATTTCACAGATAATATGCCCCAGCATAATATGTGCTTCCTGTATTCGTGGTGTATCCGTTGAAGGAACATTAATCAAATAACAACTATGATTTTTCATTTTACCGCCGGTTTCGCCTGTAAAGCCAATGGTGCGCATTCCCAGTTCAGTAGCAGCTTTCATAGCATTAACAATATTTTCGGAATTACCTGATGTAGAAATCCCAACCAATATATCTCCTTTTTTTCCCTGCGCTTTTACAGCACGTTCATAAACTTTTGCAAATGAATAATCGTTTCCGACAGCAGTAAGAAAACTGGTGTTCACATGCAAAGCCTCTGATGGCAAGGGTTCGCGGTCGTAATAAAAACGTCCTGAGAATTCGGCTGCAAGGTGTTGCGCATCAGCTGCACTGCCTCCATTACCGCAAAATAAAACTTTATTGCCGTTTTTAAAAGCAACAATAATTTCATCAGCCGCTATCTGAACTGTGCGAAGCAATTCCTTGTTATGTAAAATTTTTTCTTTTAAAGCTATGGAATTTTGAATGGCTTTGCTAATCATGATATAGTGAATTGATTTGCTAAATTAATAAAATGTATTGAATGAATAAAAATTTAGCGGTAAACTTTAAAACTGCTAATTATGAAAATAAGAGAGATAATTTTATCAGTAATTGGATTTATAATAAGTTTTATATTAGGAATGTTTGTTATGGAAATAAAAATATGGATTATAGAAAACTACAAATTATTAGTATTCTTTGTCGGTTTATTTTGTTTTGCTTTAGCAATAATATCAATGTTTGTGAGAAGCACAATAAAGCAGGAATTAAAAGATGGTTTTTCAATATGCAATGATAAAATAAATGATGTGAGTAAACTTAGTAATCAGATTATTGAAAATAATAAAATTAATAATGAAAATTATAATATACACTATCGTATTACAAGAGAAATAATAATTCCTTCATTATTCAATACCGAAAATAATAAACAAATACTTGCTAAATCTTTACTAAATGTAGGATTTAGAAAAGATGAATTAATAAAGTTCGGAATTGATGATGAAATAATAAAAATCTTTGAATTAATTTATCTCGAAAACGAAGCAAATAAATTAAAACAAAATGAAATCACACCAAATAAGGGATAAGTGCGTAATTATTTTATAAAAATATAAAAATGTTTAACTTTGAAATGTTATATCTAAAACGAATTAGGTAAATTTTGTAAAGCAAAAATAAATAACATGACCGCTTACATTTATAAGACAAATTATTCATATTTATTACAGCATGGCTTAAACCCCGATGAGTTTGTTACCCGTAATGAAAAATTACCTGTTACTATATTTTCCAATGCTGAAGAAGCATCATTAGCTGTTGCTGCTGAAATAGCTTCACTTATCAAGCAACGGCAAACCAAAAAAAAACATTGTGTTTTAGGATTAGCAACCGGTTCATCGCCTATTAAAGTTTATGAAGAACTTGTTCGCTTGCATCAAAAAGAAGGATTGAGTTTTAAAAATGTAATCACATTTAACCTGGATGAGTACTACCCTATTCATCACGAATCGTTGCAAAGTTACCATCGCTTTATGCGTGAATACCTTTTCAACCATATTGATATAATGCCCGAAAATATTCATATTCCCGATGGCAGAATAAAAAAAGAAAAACTTCCGGAATACTGCCGGAGTTACGACCATCTTATTGAAAGCTGCGGTGGTATTGATATTCAGCTTTTAGGAATTGGAAGAACAGGGCATATCGGTTTTAACGAACCCGGTTCACATATTAATTCACCAACACGAATCATCACACTCGACCATCTTACACGCACCGATGCTTCGAGTGATTTCTTCGGCGAAGAGAATGTTCCGCGCATGGCAATTACCATGGGTGTGGGTAGTATTATGAAAGCGAAGAAGATCATTCTTCTGGCATGGGGCGAAGGTAAAGCACCCATTATTCGCAAGGCTGTTGAAGGTCCTGTAACGGATAGCGTTCCCACAACTTATTTACAGAATCATCCAAACACCAGGGTAATCCTTGACCTTGCCGCTTCTGCAGAACTCACAAGAATTAAAACGCCATGGCTCGTAGGCTCGTGTAAATGGAACGACAGGCTTGTACGCAAAGCTGTGGTATGGTTATGTCAGCAACAACAGAAACCCATTTTAAAACTTACCGACCGCGATTATAATGATAACGGAATGAGCGACCTTGTTGCTGAACAAGGCCCATCGAATAAAATAAATATTAAAGTTTTCAACGACCTTCAGCATACCATTACCGGATGGCCAGGTGGCAAGCCAAATGCAGATGATTCTACACGACCTGAAAGAGCGCTTCCATATCCCAAGCGTGTTGTTGTTTTTAGCCCGCATCCCGATGATGATGTGATTTCAATGGGTGGCACACTTACGCGCCTGGTTGAACAGGGACACATTGTTCACACTGCATATCAAACTTCAGGGAACATTGCCGTGTTTGATGATGATGTGCTTCGTTACCTTGATTTTGCAAGAGAATACAAAAGTATATTCCATCAGAAAGGAAATGATGCTGAAAAAATTTTTAAAGATATTCAGCATTACTTTAAAAATAAAAAACCCGGACAGGTTGATTCAAAAGAAATTCAGCAGGTGAAATCAGCCATCAGGTGCGGCGAAGCAAAAGCTGCAATGCGTTACATTGGAGTACCTGAAGAAAGAGTTCATTTCTTAAATCTTCCATTTTATGAAACAGGAAAAGTAAAAAAGAAACCTCTTGGTAAAGAAGATGTAAAGATCATTATTGATTTGCTTCAACAAATCAAACCTCATCAAATCTATGCAGCAGGCGATTTATCAGACCCGCATGGCACCCATCGTGTATGTATGAACGCTTTGCTCGAAGCACTTTACCAATTAAAAGATGAAGACTGGTTAAAAGAATGTTATATCTGGCTTTATCGCGGGGCATGGCAAGAATGGGATATTGACCAGACAGACATGGCAGTACCATTGAGTCCTGAAGAAGTTCACATAAAGCGTAATGCCATTTTCAAACATCAGTCGCAAAAAGACAGACCGCTTTTCCCGGGCATCGACAGCCGCGAATTCTGGCAACGTGCCGAAGAACGCAATCACGATACAGCTAAACTATATGATAAGTTGGGAATGGCCGAATATGAAGCCATCGAAGTATTTGTAAAATATCAACTATAGAAATTAAAGCGAAATATAATTCGTCAAGATTCAGTATAATTTTTATTTTCATTTTCGAAAAGTAATTTTAAATACAAAAGAGTTTAACTTTGCTTATACAATTTTAAAATTCTTTTTATGTACAGTTTCGAGAACGATTATTGCGAAGGTTGTCATCCCGGCATTTTAGAAAAGTTATTACAAACCAATCTGGAGCAACAGGAAGGTTACGGCGACGATGAATATTCCAAGCAAGCCAAAGAACTCATCAAACAAAAAATAAAGAATCCGAATGCCGATATTCATTTTGTATCGGGCGGAACACAAGCTAATCTGATTGTTATTTCAGCAGCTTTACGTCCTCACGAATCGGTAGTTTGCGCAAATACAGGTCATATCAACACCCACGAAGCCGGCGCTATTGAAGCAACCGGACATAAAATAAATTTCATAAACAGTAACGACGGGAAAGTTCGCGTTAACGATGTTCAGGCAATTTTAGATGAACATGTTACTGTTCCGCATATGGTAAAACCCAAAATGATTTATATTTCTAATTCTACTGAAGTTGGAACTATTTATAAGAAACAGGAATTGCTGGAACTATATACCTTCTGTAAAAATAAAGGATTGTATTTATTTATGGATGGCGCCAGGCTGGGCTCGGCATTGTGCGCTTGCGACAACGATGTTACCTTAGTTGATACAGCAAAACTTACCGATATTTTTTATATAGGCGGAACAAAAAACGGTGCTTTAATTGGCGAAGCAATTGTTATTACTAACGAAAAACTAAAAGAAGATTTTGGTTTTCATTTGAAACAAAGAGGAGCATTGATTGCAAAAGGCAGATTGCTGGGTATACAATTCCTTGAATTATTTAAAGAAGATTTATTCTTCACTCTGGCAACACATGCCAACGCTATGACCATGAAAATCACCAATGTCATTAAAGAAAAAGGATTTTCGTTTTTAACTGAATCAACCTCGAATCAAATTTTCCCTATTCTTCCGAATAAAGCCATTGACGCGTTATTGAAGAAGTATCAGTTTTTTGTTTGGCAAAAAATGGATAAAGAAAATTCCGCAATACGAATTGTAACATCATGGGCAACGAATGAGAATGTGGTGGAGCAATTTATTGGAGATATTCAAGCCTTATAATTGACTTATGTCATGCCGAATGTAATGAGGCATCTAATAGATTCATCGCTTCGCTCTGAATGACAAAGGTTATATTTACACATTGTACGCGCGGTCAGTAAGAGCCGTCAAGCATATGCGAGACGAGTCGAAGACGTGGGTAAGAAAAAAAAATGATTAAATGTTTTTGTATGGTGTTAAAAGAAATTATATTTGTTTGTGCTTTAATTAAAAAATATAAATGTGAAGCATTCTAACAAACATAGACAGGATGCTATACTTTTATTACCGCAATATACTAGTTAGCGGTCATTGTAAAAAGACAGAACTTAAATATAAATTTGCAATTCGACTTTTTTAAAAAATAAGTTTTGTCTTAACCCCCTATAAGTTAGACATATTTTTCAAAAGAGTTTAGGTTTTT
>DAOQAK010000068.1 GCA_035353855.1 Bacteroidales bacterium
ATTGGTATGAGGCAGTAGAGGATTGCGACATTGATGAAATGACAAACTTTAAATCTTTAGTAGAAAGTAACGAAGATGTTATAATGGCTTATTTTACTAATGGACAAACAAATGCTATTGCTGAAAACCTAAACGGTAGAATAAAAAAGTTTATAGCTTCTAATCAAGGTGTGAGAAATCGTGACTTTTTCTTCTTTAGAATTAAAAACTTTTTTTCATAGCACCTTAAAAAAAGAAATTGCCTAGGTTTTATTAGATGCTTAACTTTTTAAATAGCTTTTTTGCTGAAAATTAATTATTTATATAATTTGATTTTAATTATAAAGATAGAAATTTACATAAAAAGGTTGTTTCTGAATTAAAATAAAAATTACTTACATTTGCCGCGCTAACAAAAAATAATGAAATTAATATGACCGAAAAAATACAAAAATTACTTAGTGATTCTAAAACTGCAAGGTGGACAGCCTTGCTCGTAGTTTCTTTTACAATGTTTGCAGGATATTATCTCGCAGATGTAATGGCTCCTTTACAAGGTCTTGTTAGAAACCAACTGGGATGGAATGACACAGATTACGGATTTTTTACAAGTGCTTACGGATGGTTTAATGTTTTCCTTTTCTTTTTAATAATTGGAGGGATTATTCTTGATAAAAAAGGTATTCGTTTTACCGGACTTGGCGCTTCAATTATAATGGTTCTTGGGACAGGAATAAAGTATTGGGCTATTTCCACTCATTCGCTTGACGACATGGTGCTTTTTGGATGGAAGGCACAGGTAATGGTTGCCGCTATAGGATATGCCATATTTGGTGTAGGTGTTGAAATTGCTGGGATTACAGCCTCTAAGGTTATTGTAAAATGGTTCAAAGGAAATGAATTAGCATTGGCCATGGGCATGCAACTTTCCGTAGCCAGGCTTGGTACTGCATTAGCGCTTTCATCTTCACGACCCATTGCACTTGCTACCGGAACAGTATCTACTCCAATTCTTATATGTTTAATTATGTTGTGTATTGGTGTTCTCGCATTTTTTATGTACATGACGATGGACAGGAAACTGGATGCTAGTATAATAGCTGTTAAAGGACAAACAGAAAAATTATCCGATCCCGAAGAAGAATTTCAAATTAAGGATATTTTTAATATTATTACCAATAAAGGCTGGTGGTATATTGCAATACTTTGTGTTTTATTCTATTCATCAGTATTCCCTTTCCTAAAATATGCCACAGACATTATGGTTAACAAATTTGGTGTTAACGAATACTGGGCAGGACTTCTTCCAGGACTGCTTCCCTTTGGAACGATCTTCTTCACTCCTTTATTTGGTGGAATTTATGATAAAAAAGGAAAAGGTGCTTCAATTATGATTATTGGAGCGTTTATCATTGTATGTGTACATGCACTATTTTCGATTCCTTTTTTAAATCATTGGATTATTGCGGTTATCCTTATGATATTATTAGGAATAGGATTTTCACTTGTACCTTCAGCTATGTGGCCTTCAGTACCCAAAATTATTCCTGAAAGACAATTAGGAACAGCTTACTCTCTTATTTTCTGGGTTCAAAACTGGGGGTTAATGGGAGTTCCTGCATTAATTGGATGGGTTGTTAATACATATTGCATTACAGGTACAAAATTAGTTGAGGGTGTTTCCGAAAATACATACGATTATACAATACCCATGCTTATTTTTACAGGATTTGGTGTACTATCAATATTATTTGGATTCCTCCTAAAAATGGAAGACAAAAAGAAACAATATGGATTACAGCTTCCGAATATTAAAAAATAAAATATTCTTAATTAATAATATTTATCAAAGGCATCAGCAATGATGCCTTTTTTGTTTATAAAGTAAAGCCTACTGCAACGAAAACCCTTTCTGCGTATGGATTTACCATTATCGAAAAACATACAGGAATTGAAAAATGATCTGTAATTTTAATGTCATGGTAAACTTTTAAACCGGTATTTACAATCCCGTATCCATTTGCGTAAAGTCCTTTAGCTGGCGTAGCGCCAAGAATGATATCAAAGTATTTTAATGGATAAGTTGCTTCAACATAAGTTGAATAATAATTATTTCCTGATGTGTCAACATCATTTCCATAGAAAAATGTGGAAGCGGAAATACTTAAAGGAAATTTTTCTGTACCCGAATATGTAATATTGCCTTCATATGAATGATCTGTATTTTTTTTCGAATATTCAAAATAGGATTCATTGGGAGTATCAGTAAAAACAAAGTAATCAGATACCGTAAATGAAAATAATCCTTTATTGTAAGTAGCATTGATATCAAGCTCGCTGTAATCGCCATTAATACTTTGCGAGCCCCAGCAGCCTAATTTAAAATTTCCTTTGGTAAATATAAGTTGAGGTTGAATGTTAGGCAAATTGCTTATTTGAATTCCTCTCCATACAAAAGACGAAACTATATCTGTAGTAAATTCAAAAGGAGATATTTTTTTATGTAAGCTGTCTTGGGCAAATATTATATTGAAACCCAATAAAATCAATATAAACGTCAGTAGAAAATTTTTAATCATAATTACAGTATTGGCCAAATATTTCAACAAAAATAAAAAGAAATGTGCTATTTCCCATTTTCATTGTAATTTTGAAAAAATGAAAAGTATATGCAAATATTAATTGTTTCGGCAACATACAACGAAGTTAAACCGTTAATCGAAAAGTTTATTTTAGTTGAAAAAAAGAACGATTATTTTTCATCATATACTTTTAATAAAATAAATATTGATGTTCTTGCTACAGGAGTGGGGATTACAAGCACAGCATTTCATCTTGGTAAAATACTTTCTTTAACTAAATATGATTATGTTTTTAATTTCGGGATTGCCGGAGCTTTTAATAAATCAATAAAAATTGGTGATGTTGTAAATGTTGCATCGGATATTATTTCTGAACTTGGCGCTGAAAATGGGAAATCATTTTTAAGATTTGATGAATTAAAAATAGGGGAAAGCACTATGCAAAAAACAGCATATAAAGTTGAGAATAAAAATATAATAAATAATCCTGTGATTTCTGTGTTGCCCGTTGTTAAAGGAATTACAGTAAACACCGTTCATGGAAATTCAGCATCGATTTCTGAAATTGAAAAACTTTTTTCGCCTGATGTAGAAAGTATGGAAGGTGCTGCATTTTTATTTGCATGTAATTTTGAAAACCTTAAATGCGCGCAAATCCGCGCCATTTCTAATCATGTAGAAGTAAGAAATATTCATAACTGGAATATAGAATTAGCTATAAAAAATTTAAACGATACTGCTTTGAAAATCATAAATACAATTTGCTAAAATGAATTTTCTCAAATCTAAAATCGTATCTACCGGCGGTGGACATGAACCTGAAATCAGTATAGGTTTTTCGCCATGTCCGAACGATACTTTTATTTTCGATGCATTGGTTAACGGGAAAATTGATACCGAAGGGCTGCAATTTAATTATGTTTTAAACGATGTTGAGGAGCTTAACCGCAAAGCATTAATTGCTGAACTTGATGTTACAAAAATAAGTTTCTTTGCTTATTCCGAAATTTATAAAAATTATCAACTATTGGATTCGGGCAGTGCGCTTGGTTTTAGCTGTGGCCCATTATTAGTTGCTCGTGAAAAATTTTTGATTGATGATATCAATAAAAAGAAAATTGCAATTCCCGGAATTCACACTACAGCAAACTTTTTGATGACTTTTTCTTTTCCCGATGCAAAGGATAAAACAGAAATTTTATTTTCAGAAATTGAAGATGTCGTGATGAATGGCACATTTGACGCGGGAGTCATTATTCATGAAAATCGTTTTACATATCAGCAAAAAGGTTTACATAAAATTGTTGACCTAGGCGAGTTGTGGGAGCAAAAAACAAAAATGCCTATTCCGCTAGGAGGCATAGCAGTAAAGCGTTCTTTGGATGATGAGTTCAAAAAGAAAATTGAAAAATTAATTCGTAAAAGCGTTGAGTTTGCTTTTCAGAATCCTGCATCATCAAATGATTTTGTTTGTAGAAACGCACAAGCAATGGATGTTGAGGTGATGAAAAAACATATTGAACTTTATGTAAATGAATTTTCGGTAAGTCTTGGGAATAAAGGAAAAGAAGCAATTAAATTTTTATTTAATAAAGCAAAGGAATTGAAAATTATTCTCAAAGAACCGGGAGATATTTTCATTTAATAACTGATGTTACGCAAAATCATTATTTGTATCGAAACAACATTATTTTATTATTATGTCCCGTTAGGGACAACAGCTTGGTAAAGAAAAGAAAGGTACAACTCACTTCTTATTGTACCGTAGGTACTAAACTTTCAAGACTATATAGCTTTCAAGCACGCTCAGTTAATTGGGTTGTGCCTATCTGCCTCGTCGGCAATACGGGCAGCATATACTCTTAAAATCCATATTAATTAAAGTTTTTAAAATTTTATTTTGGGTTTTGCGTAACATCATTTAATAACTAAAAACAAATTAGTATCTTTACTGCAAAATCAAAAATAAAATGATTGTAATTACAGGCGCAGCGGGCTTTATAGGCAGTTGTTTATTAAACAAATTGAACAACAAAGGGCACAGCAATATTGTTATTGTTGATGATTTTTTGAATCCTGTTAAAAATAAAAATATTCTGAATAAAGCTTATATCGGGCAAGTTCATCGTAATGATTTTTTTTCATGGCTTGACGGGAATTATAAAAATGTTTCTTTTGTTTATCATATTGGTGCTCGTACCGATACTACTGAATTCGATCATCATATATTTGATGAACTGAATTTGAATTACAGTAAAAAAATGTGGCTGGCTTGTACAAAGTACCGGCTACCTCTTATTTATGCATCATCAGCTGCTACGTATGGCGCCGGCGAAAATGGTTACAAAGATGACCATGATATTATTTTCAAATTAAAACCATTGAATCCTTACGGAGAATCGAAAAATGATTTTGATAAATGGGTATTAAGTCAAACGGATACTCCGCCATATTGGTCAGGATTGAAATTCTTCAATGTTTTCGGTCCGAATGAATATCATAAAAGCCGCATGGCTTCTGTAATTTTTCATTCCTACAATCAAATTAAATCAACCGGTAAAGTAAAACTGTTCCGTTCGCATAAGCCTGAATTCAGGGACGGAGAACAACTACGCGATTTTATTTATGTAAAAGATATAGTTAATATTCTCTGGATAGGAATGTATTATAAACAAAACAGCGGCATTTATAATTTGGGAACAGGAAAAGCAAGAAGTTTTCTTGATCTTGCACGTGCAGTTTTTAAAGCATTGCATATTCCTGAAGATATTGAATTTATTGATATTCCTGAAGATATTCGCGATAAATATCAATATTACACACAAGCTGATATGTCGAAAATGAGATCGCTTGGATTTGATATTCCTTTCTATTCACTCGAAGATGCAGTTACCGATTATGTGCAGGGTTACCTGATGCATGGATTATATTATTAATTCAGAATTGTTTTTTAAGTTTGAATGGTTAACTGTAGACTGTTTGTTTTGTGTTGCCAATTGAGATTTCCATTTCCAATAAATTTCATTTTATATTTTTCACCACTTAGACACTAAGATCACTTAGATTCACTGAGAAATTTTTAATTCCGAATTCCCTTGTCAACTTATCTTCTTCTTATTGCAAATAGAAAATATTAAATTGAATTTTTTTATTTTCTCTTTTTACTTTTAACTATTGACCAAACAAGCCGCCACACCAATTAACCTATAGTAAATTGGGAAATCCTTATCATCAGACAGAGTTAGAAAGCAAGGCAAAACAACTTACCTGAGTTTGGTACTTTTTCTTTTACCCCTTCCCTTTCACACGAAGCTTACGCCCTTCCCCTACTCGTAGGGGAAGGGTTGGGAATGGGGTAAGAAAATAGAAAATATTAAATGGAATTTTTTTATTTTCTCTTTTTACTTTTAACTATTAACCAAACAAGCCGCCACACCAATTAACCTATAGTAAATTGGGAAATCCTTATCATCAGACAGAGTTAGAAAGCAAGGCAAAACAACTTACCTGAGTTTGGTACTTTTTCTTTTACCCCTTCCCTTTCACACGAAGCTTACGCCCTTCCCCTACTCGTAGGGGAAGGGTTGGGAATGGGGTAAGAAAATAGAAAATATTAAATTGAATTTTTTTATTTTCTCTTTTTATTTTTAACTATTGACCAAACAAGCCGCTAAGCCTATCAATCATTGACCTTATATAGAAAATGTATTATTGCAAATAAAAATATTAAATTGAAAAAAGATTGTTATATGTTTTTGGGTTGAGCAACTGGTTAGGTTGAGTGTTTTTTGTAGGTGGTTTTTATACTATATCCTTTAACCATTGACTTGACGAGTTGCCACACCTATCAACCTTTAACCTTTTTTATAATTCATTTTTTATTTCAAGAAGGAAATCTTTAATGTTTTCAAGGGTTTTAACAATATCGGTATTGCCTGTGATATCGCCTTTATTTTGTTTTAGTTTTTCTTTTGCTCCTTGTAGAGTAAAACCTTGTTCTTTTACAAGACGAAAAATTTCGCGGAAATTTTCAATATCGGTTTGTGTAAATAAACGGTCGCCTTTTTTATTCTTGAAAGGTCGGATAATGTCGAATTCCTTTTCCCAGAAGCGAATCAGCGATGTATTTACATTGAAAATTTTTGCTACTTCGCCAATCGAATAATAAACTTTTTCTATTTCTTTTTCTTTGTATGGCATTATAAAGTTGACAAGTTAACAAGTAGAAAAGATGATAAGTTTATAAAAACTAAAATTCTGAATTTATCATTCTGACTTCTGAATTTATTTTCTCAGAGCCAATAAAATATTTCTTCCTTTTCCGTAACCGTATTTGAAATCGAAGATTTTAGAACCTTTGGTTTTATATGCTGCATCCAAATCTTTCTGATAACAATAGCTGAAAACAGGAATAGGCTTGTCGTATATTCCGTAAAACTGAATATTCCATTTTTTCTGATCGAAGAAATGATATGCAATACCGCTATCGTCCTGTAGTATGGCTTTACTTTTAGTGAGAACAATATTACGGATAAAATCAAAAATTTCATTGTGCATAAGATATGATGCTGATTTAACCAAAGTGGTTACATTGGTATCTAGCTTATTAAGGAATTTGGTACAGGCAATATTTTTAGCAAGAGCATCATCAGCGAAATTAACTGAAAAATAATATAGTTTCTGTGTGGTGCTGTCGTTTCCTTTTTTTGCAAAAGTAATCTCTACGCCTTTACCATAACGATACTGACCTTTCTGAACAGAGAAAGTGTCAGCTACATTAATGTTCCCATCAGTTGTGATGGATGCTGATTTTATATGAATAATTTTCTGATCGGTACGTGCCATGAATAATAAGATGATGGGTAGTACTCCATCTATATCTGCATTATTTAATTGTTTACTCATTTTTAAAGTTACGAAAAAACTATCTTCAAAAATATCCTGTAATGCTTTTTTAACAGAGAAAAGCAGGTTGTTGAGTGAAGTATTATTCAGTTTTGTAACGTCGGGGATGGAGCCTACTTTTTCTAATCCAAATAAAATATATTTTTCGGCATTAGGAAAAAATGTAGTAGCATACATAAAATCAGGGCCACTGAAAGGATAAAATAATGTTTTGGTTTTTTTATTGATTTCAGCCAGTTGCGAACCAGACCATGTATTTACTTTTTTTAAGCTGCGCTCGTTAACCGCGTTCCATGCAGAATCAAAGCTTGCCGAATAACTTTTCCATTCACTCTTTTTTACAATATTGGAGAATTCATTTATAGAAGTATCGGGTAACATACCTGACAATAGTTGTGCAATATTATCATAATAACTGGTACATGTTAAATTTTGTCTTTTAACTGAAGTGATCTGAAGGTTATCGGATTTAGCTTCCTGCGAACAAGCCGAAAAATCAACTAAAACAACTAAGGCAAAAAATGCCTGAACAAACCATTTAATTATTTTCATAAAACATTATTAATAAAAAAACCGGACTGAATTGTCCGGCGAATATATAAAGTTTTATTTGAAAATTGCAATATAAAATTGCTATGAAATTTATTTTTTTCTTGCTATAAGCAAAGCACTGGTTTTACCATAACCGTAATGAAAGTCGATAGGTTTGATTTTTAAACTATCATTGATATATGCTTCTTTCAGGTCTTTCTCATAGCATTTTGAAAAAAGTTTTATAGGTCCGTTATATTTACCATATAACTTTACATTCCAGTTTTTACGGTCGATGTAGCGGAAAGCAATACCTGAATCATCCTGGAAAAATGCTTTGCTTTTTTTCAACACAATATTCCTGATGTACGAAAAATAACTTTTATGCATAAGGTAAGAAGCTGATTTCACCATGGTGATCACATTTTCATCAAGGTTATCAAAGAATTTGGTTGCCTTTGTGTTGTTTTTAATTTCAGCATCAGAAACATCAGCTGAGAAGTAATATAGTTTTTGAACTACGCTGTCGCCTTTTTCAACAAAACTGATTTCGACACCTTTATTAAAACTTTCTTTTCCTTTAAGATTGGTAAATTTATCAATGTATGTTATTTTACCATCATCTCTGATTTCCCAGGGTTTAATGTCAATAATTTCATGACCGGTGCGTGCTATAAAAAGCATAAGAACAGGAGTAATGCCCGGAACCTGGCTTGTGGTAAGCTCTTTACTCATGTCGATGGTTTTGAAAAAACTTAAACTTACAGCATCCTGTATTGAAGTATTCAGTGAAGAGAAAAAAGGTGTAAGCGTTTCATTGGTCATGCTTTTCATATCAGGTACGCTTCCTACAGGTTCAAGCCCGAACAATATATATTTTTCAGCTTTTGGGAAGAACGTGTGAACATGAAGAAAATCAGGACCGCTGAAAGGATAGAATAAAGTTTTTAAATCTTTATTCAAATCAACAAGTTCTTTTTCCGACCATCCTTTCATTTTAGAAATTCGACCTTTTTCAAGTTTTCCCCAACTTGAATCGGTTTGTGCTGAATAGTTTTTAAAACTTTCGGTTTTTGAAAGTTTATACAATTCGCTTTTGTCATCAACTGCCATGCCTGCAACAAACATAGCTATATCAGTGAATTTTTTATTTATTACGACTTTTTCTTTTTTGGCTACTTTTATGGTATCCTTTTTTTCTGTTGTTTTTTTATTCTCCGAATTTCCGCATGATAAAATAAAAGATGCAACACATGAAATTACGATTACTGAAATTGATTTCTTTAACATATAAAAAATGAATTAAACAGTTTCTGTTTTATTTGTTTTTGAAAAATATTTGCTGATAAAATAAAAAATTAAACCTGCCGAAATAGTTATCAATCCTGCTAAAGCAACTTCGGGTTTACCACTTACTGTAAAGTAAAGAATCCAAAAATTCAAACCAATAAAAATTATTGGAGTAACCGGATAGCCCCAGGTTTTAAATGGGCGCGGTAAATCGGGTTGTTTAGCCCGCAACACAAAAACTCCAATAACAGTAAGGGTTGTAAATAATGTAAGCGTGAAACCAAGGTAAGTTAAAACAAAATCAAAGGTTGATGTAAAAATAAAAACCAGTGCAATTATGGATTGTGTGATGATAGCAATTACTGGAATATTTTTTTTATTTTTTCTTGCGAAGAATTTTAATGAAGAAATATCTTCACCAATAACCATAGTAACACGTGGTCCGGCAAATACCATTGATGAAATTGTTGAAATAAGCAGAATAGAGATTATCATCGACATGATGTTTCCACCGGTAATGCCAAAAATATTTGTAGCCGATAACGAACCTATTTCAATAACCGGATTTCCTTGTGCATCCTGCATTCCAGAAATGGGTACTGTATAAAGGAAAATAAAATTCAGTAGAACATAAAGCAGCATTACTACTATAGTTCCTGTAATTATTGAACGTGGAAGATTTCGTTGTGGTTTGTCGATTTCACTAGCAATATAAGCCGATGCATTCCATCCTGAATAGGCATATGAAACATAAATAAGTGAAATAGCAAAAGGCATGCTTATGATTTCGCTGAATGAATTAGCGGCAGGAGCAATACTTATATTTTCATGTGAACCCAAAACAAAACCGCAGGCAATAAAAACAAAAATCAAAAGTACTTTAAGCGAAGTAACAACATTTTGAAAGCGGCTTCCTACCATAAGGTTTGTTGAATGAACAATGGTAATTAAAACAACAACTATAGCACCAACCCAAACTTTATCGCATTCAGGAAATACTGTGCAAAAATATCCGCCCAATGCCATTGCTGCAAGTGCTATAGGCGCAGCGAACCCTACAAATACAGAAACAAACCCGGATAGAAATCCCAAAACGGGATGATAAATTTTTGAAAGATAAGTGTACTCACCACCTGAACGGGGGATAGCTGAACCTAGCTCGCTATAGCTGAATGCTCCACATAATGCCATGATTCCCCCAATAACCCAAAGCATCAGAAGGGAGAAAATCGATTTCACTCCAAGCACCTGGAATCCAAGACTGGTGAACACTCCGGTACCAACCATGTTAGCAATAACAATGGCTGTGGCCGTTACAACACCAATTTTTAATATTGAAGAATTCGATTTCATTTTGATGCTTTTAAAGCGGTGCAAAGTAACAAAAAAAAATGCAAGGCAGCAGTCTTAATTTTTATTAAAATAAAAAACGGATTCAGTTTTTCTGAATCCGTTTGGATATTGTTTAAAGAAAATAAATTATTGAATTATTACTTTCTTCGTAAATACGGTATTTTCATTAGTGTATTTTACCATATAAACACCTTTATCAAATCCTCTTACATCAAAGAGTTGTGTTGCATCGTTAACCTTTGATGAGTAAACAATTTTTCCTGTAAGGTCTATCATTTCTACATGACCATTGCCATTAGAATTCAGAATAAAATATTCTGTTGAAGGATTAGGATAAATGCTGATATGTTTTCCTTCAATTTCTTCAATTCCTAAAATGCTTGCCATATCTACTTTTGCAGCTTGTGCAACTTCTTTAGATGCATCATGCTGAACAAAGACAACAAATTCACAATTATCTTTTACATAACCTGCAGTAGAAAAATGAATAGTAACAGTTTGATTATTTTGTGATGAAAAATCGAGTGTTGTTCCGTTTGCATCGGGGTACATATCTCTACATGCATAATCAACTGTAGTTTGATTTCCCCAGGTTTCAGGTATATTCGATTCGGTAAGAGCAGTACGTAATTTCCAACCACTTGCAAACGCTTTAAAAACTTCTTCTACAGTAATGGTTGCTGTAAAATAATCTGTTGAATCTTGCACAACATCAACCCCTAAATTATAGAAGGCCTTTGCTGCTATACGTTCATTATATGAAGGAAGATAATTAGAATACATACTTGCTGTTGCACTTCCGCCGGGGATTTCTATAGTCCCATCAACAACCATATCAGGGAAGCTAGCTATATTATAATAGCTTAGTCTTGCATCAGAAACGGTATTTTCGTATGTATCACCAGAGTGATATTCAATAGCAGCAACATTTTTATTGTTAGTAACTATAAGATCGTGAAGCCCTTTTGCAGCTCCTGGACAGGAAGGTCACCACGTGCCGGTACCACCTTCCATCAAAACTAGATCTCGGGTAACACCTCCTGGTACTTTTGCTGAATCAACATTTGAAGAATGTGAATAACCTTGTCCGGTAAAAAATGCTCTTGCTGCATAACCGTAATTATTAGGCCAAGGACCAACATCAGTATAGCTATTAGAAGCTCCTGAATAAATAACATTTCCATTCCTGCTTAATTTATATAAATCAGGAGCTGTGGTTGGTGCAGTCCATGTTACATCAATATTCCCTGTAGTGCTTGAATATGTAGCAACTAAATTTGATGGGGCTACTGGTGCGGTTAGTTCGTCAATGCTTATGTCATCAATAAAATATCCTGAAGTGCTTGTCGTAGTGGTAGGAGTGCTTAAAGAATCTATTCCAAAAAAATCAATAGCATCCAACTTTAAAGAATTATCACTCCCTTGAGCGCCTTTGCTCCATTGATAACTTATTTTTTCAATATCATTTATAAAGAAGGTGGCAAAATCATCATCAAGGTCAACAATCAGGTCCATTTTATTCCATGTATTTAAAGTAAAAATAGAAATAGTTGCTGAAGCACCTCCTGCATCTACATAAATATTACCATCGTAAGCATAAATTTGGAAAGCCCATTTACTATTAGAACCATTAAAATCACTTAAAATGTTATAATAGCCTATATGTCCTGTTGCTACGTACATATAAAATTCTACTTTGTAACGACCGGTTGTTTTGTCATTAAGATTCATAACAAAATCGTTGTTAAGAGCAATTTCCACTGAGTTTGATGCACTATGTGATTGTGTTGATGAAATTATTCCATCTTCAGAACCACCGGGTGCATTCGACCATGTAGTCCATGGTGTGCCTAATTGTGAAGCAGCATAGCCGCCAACAGTAAGGGCATCAAAGTTGTTTGAATATAAGTTAGTCTGGGCTTTTCCCGCACAAACAAATATTAACATCATCGATAGCCATAAGTAAATTTTCTTCATAGCTTGATTTTTAATTTTTTTACGAATCAAAGATATATAAAAAATTAGATATGTAATTAAAAAATATTACAATAAAATTTCAGCTAAATCGATTCTACGATAGTGCCTGAGTAATCTTAGAAGACAATTCAATTACTTTTTGATACTCTTCAGGAGTGAGGTCGTTATAGAAATAATTTACCGGGTTCATACGTTTGCCGCCTTTCCATACTTCGTAATGAAGATGCGGCGCTGTTGACATACCAGTGCTGCCTACGTATCCGATTAATTGGCCGCGTTTAACTTTTTGTCCTTCAGTAACTAATTTCCTGCTCATGTGACCGTATAATGTTTGATAGCCAAATCCATGATTGATAACGGCACAAATCCCATAACCCGAAAGTGAACTTGTTGGTGTTTGAACTACACCATCACCTGTAGCATAAATAGGAGTACCGCGGGGAACAAGTATATCAATGCCCGGGTGGAACTGTATGGTTTTATAAATAGGATGAAGCCTGTAACCAAATCCCGAACAAACCTTTGTGGCGCCGTTCTTGATGGGCATTATTGCAGGAATGCACGACATCATTTCGGTTTTATTTTTTGTAAGTTCAAGAACCTCATCAAATGATTTTGACTGAACATATAGCCTGCGCGAAAGCAAGTCAAGTTTTTTGGTAAGCGAAATAAGCATTTTGGAATTGCTGTAGCCTTCAAGTTTTGCATATCGGTCGGCTCCGCCATATGCTGCCTGCCTAATTGTGTTAGGTACCGGTTCGGCTTCAAAAATTACCCGGTAGATATTGTCGTCCCGGTCTTCAATATCAGTAAGTACAGCATTAACTTTATCCATGCGTTCGCTGAGCATTTCATATTGCAGTTTGTATTGTTCAATTTCGCGCTGCAGCATTTTTTCTTTTGGCGAACTGAAAAGATTATAAGCTATAAGCATTACCACTACTGAAAAAACCAACCCTACAGCAGCGGAATAAAGATATTTCCTTACCTTTTGCTTTACCGAAACCCTTACCCTTTCAAAAGTGAGCGATTTGGTATTGAAGTGATATTGATGTTTTTTCTTTTTATTAAGAAATGGCAATTTCATTACACAAATAATATGAAAAGAGTTTAAAAATTTAACCGCCTCAATGCAAAACTAACAAAATAATATAAATTTGCAAATCGCATGGCTCTTAAAAAATGTTAACGTAAAATTGATGAATATGAACTCAGCCTTGGTTAGAAAGACTTTTACCGATTTCTTTGCCTCTAAAAATCACACAATTGTGCCTTCGGCACCTATGGTTATCAAGAACGACCCTACTTTGATGTTTACCAATGCCGGAATGAACCAGTTCAAGGATATTTTCCTGGGAAATTCTCCGGCTAAATATCCGAGAGTTGCCAATTCGCAAAAATGCTTGCGTGTAAGCGGGAAACATAACGATTTGGAAGAAGTAGGTCACGATACGTATCATCATACCATGTTTGAAATGCTTGGCAACTGGTCGTTTGGCGATTATTTTAAAAAAGAAGCTATAGCATGGGCGTGGGAACTTTTAACCGAAGTTTATAAAATTGATAAAGATAAATTATATGTTACCGTTTTCGGAGGCGATGTGTCTGACGGGCTTTCTGAAGATATTGAAGCATTGAATTATTGGAAAAAAATTGTTTCGGAAGATAGAATTTTATTTGGCTCGAAAAAGGATAATTTCTGGGAAATGGGCGATACCGGCCCTTGTGGACCATGTTCCGAAATTCATGTTGATATCCGCAGTGATGCTGAAAGAAAAAAAATAGATGGGAAAACCCTTGTCAATAAAGGCGACCCGCATGTTATCGAGATTTGGAATTTGGTTTTTATTGAATTCAATCGTATGTCGGATGGCAAACTTGTTTCGCTGCCTGCAAAACATGTTGATACAGGAATGGGATTCGAAAGGCTTTGCATGGTATTACAAAAGACAAAATCAAATTACGATACCGATGTTTTTCAACCCATCATTTCTGAAATAGCAAAATTATCGAACAAAAAATATGGTGATGATTTAAAATCGGATATTGCCATGCGCGTTATTGCTGACCATTTGCGTGCTATTTCCTTTGCTATTGCTGATGGGCAATTGCCTTCAAATAATAAAGCAGGATACGTGATCCGCCGTATTTTGCGAAGAGCAGTTCGTTATGGTTATACTTTTCTGGGATTTAAAGAACCCTTTATTCATGAGCTTTTGCAGGTTCTTGTAAAACAAATGGGCGAATTTTTCCCTGAAATAAAATCGCAGCAGGAGCTGATCCGTAAAGTGATTGCCGAAGAAGAACTGGCATTTTTAAGAACACTTTCAACCGGTATTCAACGATTCGAAAATTATGTAGAATCGAATAAAGGGAAGAAAATAATTGATGGCGTATTTGCTTTTGAATTGTTCGACACATTTGGTTTTCCTATTGACCTTACACAACTTATGGCGAAGGAACACTGCATGGATGTTGACATGGCGGGCTTCAACAAAAATATGGAAGAACAAAAAAACCGTTCACGTAATGCAGCAGCAATTGATACAGAAGACTGGGTTGAATTAAAACCGGTTACCGATACTGAGTTCGTAGGCTACGACTCACTTACAACCGATGCGGAAATTTTAAAATACCGGAAAGTAAAAACAAAGGACAAAGAATTTTTTCAGATCGTTCTTAACAAAACTTCGTTTTATGCCGAATCTGGCGGACAAGCCGGCGACCGCGGATACATTGAGGCTGATGGAGAAAAAATTTCGGTTGACGATACAAAAAAAGAAAATAATTTAATCATTCATATTACTAAAAAACTTCCCAAAAACATTAATGCAACATTCAAAGCAGTTGTTGATAAAAAGAAACGTGAGCTTACTGAAAATAATCATTCGGCTACACATCTTCTGCATTCAGCATTGCGAAAGGTTTTGGGAACTCACGTGGAACAAAAAGGTTCGCTGGTGAATGATGAAAGATTGCGTTTCGATTTTGCACATTTTTCAAAATTGACCAATGAAGAAATTATAAAAGTTGAAGCTTTGGTGAATGAAAAAATCCGCGAAAATATTGTTTTGGAAGAAATGCGAAACATCCCTATAGCCGAGGCTCAGAAGCTTGGCGCTACAGCATTGTTCGGCGAAAAATATGGCGACTATGTTCGCGTGATTGCTTTTGATAAAAATTATTCGATTGAACTTTGTGGAGGTACCCATGTTCACGCAACCGGGCAAATCGGATATTTCAAAATTATTTCAGAATCGGCTATAGCTGCCGGTATTCGCAGGATTGAAGCCATTACTGCAATTAAAGCGGAAGAATATATTAACAGTCAGCTTGAACTCATTTCACAATTACATGAAACGCTGAAAAACCCTAAGGATATTGTAAAGAGCGTGTCGCAAATAATTGAACAAAATGCTTTGCTGCAAAAACAAATTGAAGAATTTCTGAAAGAAAAAGCGCTTGGATTAAAAGATGATCTGAGCAAAAAAATTGAAAAAATAGGCGATATATATTTCCTTGCAGAACAGGTTGTGCTTGATGCTGCCGGAGCGAAAGACCTTGCATATGCATTAAAGAACGAAGTGGAAAATCTTTTTCTTGTTCTGGCATATATCAGCGAAGGCAAACCCGGACTTGCCGTAATGATTTCGGAAAACCTGGTGGAAACAAAAAAATTAAATGCCTCAAATATTGTTCGTGAGCTTGCAAAAGAAATCAATGGTGGCGGTGGCGGTCAGCCATTCTTTGCAACAGCCGGCGGCAAGAATGCTGAAGGAATTGATAAAGCATTAGCGAAAGCGAAAACATTTTTGAAATAATATTTTCTCGGTGGTCCTCTGTGAATAACCTCTGAGAGTCTCTGTGTTATAAAAATTATACGAAGGATCACGAAGAAATATATTTTATTCTTTTTTCCGGTTTGATTTTACCAGGCATTTTCCATTATCCCATTTTCCTTTCAAGCTATCAGTAGGAATAGAATTATTTTTTTCGGATTTAATTAACTTTCAAATCTTTTGTTTCTCTATCGCCTTGACCTATGGTATATTGAATTGAAAAAGTATATAATCGTTTATATTTGGAATCACACATTTCAGTATTACTTGAAACTCCAAATGAGTTGGAATACGATATATGTTTTGCTAAATCATCGAACAAATTATTTGCACCTAATGTAATTCGTAACTTATCTTTTAAGAACTTTCGGCTAATATTAATTGAAGAATTAATGTATGCTTTGTTGTAACCGTCAAATGTTAATTCCTTAGAAAAATAATTTACATAGAACATTGCATAAAATTTCTTTATTTTATATTCCATGTTATATTTCATATTGTAACCAAATTCTTTTTTAGTAAGATTATCTGTTGTTAAGTCATATAATGCAGCTGTTTTTGTAATATCTCTTGTGTCATAAAAAGTATGGAATATACTTGATGAAACAGAGAAATTAAAATTACCGTTGAGCTTTAGCCATAACGACATGTCAATGCCTGTATTGCTTTCCTTTGCTGCATTCTCGGGTTTTACTAAATTTATTAATGATGTTTGAGGAATAACAAGTTTTACAACTTCGTTGTTGGTATAATTAAAAAAACATTCAAACGAAGCATTGCATATATCCTTACTATAAGTATATCCTAAATAAGCAGAGTAAAAATCTACTGTTTTTAATTTTGAATTTCCGGTGTGCCAATTATAAAAATCTGTTTTATCAATATAATCCGTTAAATCGGCTCACATAAAATAAATGGGGAGAAGTATTATTTTTGGCAGCAAAAATTATCCA
>DAOQAK010000069.1 GCA_035353855.1 Bacteroidales bacterium
GCTTGGTAAAATTGCTTGTTAAAACGTATAAAAAAATTAACGAACTATTGATAAATAATTAACATTGTTTACCGATTAATTTTTTATTTCGAACCTATTGTGCTTTTATAGCCTCGTTAGAGGCGATATATAATAAAACATTAAAATCAGGACATTCAAACATATCATAGAATATTCAATTGAACAACAATAAATTTTTAATTTTGTCCCGTTAGGGACAACAGCTTGGTAAAATATACAAACAACTAATTTATGTACCATTAGGTACAACCGCTAAAATAAAATGTCAAACACTTATACACAGATTCATATTCAATGCGTTTTTGCTGTGAAATTCAGAGATGCTGTAATAAATAATTTATTTAAAGAACGATTGCATAAGTATATCATTGCCATTATAAATAATAATGGACACAAGACACTTGCAATTAACAGCATGCCTGACCATATGCATATATTTTTTGGAATGCGGTCCAATCAATCATTATCCGAATTGATGCAGTTAGTAAAAGGCGATTCATCGGAATGGATAAATAAACAAAAATTAGTTTTAGGAAAGTTCCGTTGGCAAGAAGGATATGGAGCATTTTCATATTCAAAATCACATACTGATGCTGTAGTTAAATATGTTTTAAACCAGGAGGAACATCACAGAAAAAAAACATTTTTAGAGGAATATAAAGAAATGTTGAAAAAATTTGAAATTGATTATGACGAGAAGTATATATTCAAAGAACTGGAATAATACATTTTTATTCGGGAAGAAGAGGGTAGTGCCTACGGCACATCATAATCTTAATTGCTGTTCTTTTTTACCAAGCTTTAATGCCTACGGCATATCAAAAGATATATTATATATTTTGTCCTGTAAGGGACAATAGCTTTGTAAAAGAATTTAGGAAGAAATGGGTAGTGCCTACGGCACATCATAATCTTAATTGCTGTTCTTTTTTACCAAGCTTTAATGCCTACGGCATATCAAAAGATATATTATATATTTTGTCCTGTAAGGGACAATAGCTTTGTAAAAGAATTTAGGAAGAAATGGGTAGTGCTTACGGCACATCATAATCTTAATTATTGTTCTTTTTTACCAAGCTTTAATGCCTACGGCATATCAAAAGATATATTATATATTTTGTCCTGTAAGGGACAATAGCTTTGTAAAAGAATTTAGGAAGAAATGGGTAGTGCTTACGGCACATCATAATCTTAATTATTGTTCTTTTTTACCAAGCTTTAATGCCTACGGCATATCAAAAGATATATTATATATTTTGTCCTGTAAGGGACAATAGCTTTGTAAAAGAATTTAGGAAGAAATGGGTAGTGCTTACGGCACATCATAATCTTAATTATTGTTTATTTTTACCAAGCTTTAATGCCTACAGTATAAAAATGATATATTGGAAATTTTTTCCCGTTAGGGACAACAGCTTGGTAAAAAAACATATAAATAAAAAATAAATGTACCGTAGGTACTACCCTGTTTTTACAAAATAATAATAAGTAAAAGAATGAATGTAGAACTTGAAATTACAGAAGATGGCTCGCACACCCTTTCCGTTCCCGGTTTGAAAGAGCATTATCATTCTGTTCATGGAGCTATTTCCGAATCACAGCATATTTTTATCAATGCAGGATTAAAACATGTTCCCGAAAACAAAAAAACTATTTCAATCCTTGAAATAGGCTTTGGAACCGGGCTTAACGCGTTACTTACTTTTCTCGAAACATCCGGTAAAAAAATCAATTGCAATTATACAAGTATAGAATTATACCCTCTTGACGAAAAAATATTCACTTCTTTGAATTACCCGTCATTACTGGGTATTGAGGAAAATATTTTTTTACAACTTCATCGATGTAAATGGAATGAAGAAATTAAAATCTCAGAATATTTTTCTCTGAATAAAAAAAATATTTCAGCCGATAAAATAGATGAAGCTTCTTCATTTTTTGATTTGGTTTATTTTGATGCCTTTGCACCCGACATACAGCCAGAAATGTGGACGGAAGAAATTTTCAGGAAATTATTTGAATGTATGAAAACTGGTGCTGTACTTGCAACGTACTCTACGAAAGGAAATGTGAAAAGAATTTTAAAAGGTGTTGGTTTTGCAATAGAAAAACTTCCTGGTCCCAAAGGGAAAAGAGAAATTTTAAGAGCAGTGAAAAAATAATTATTCTTCAGAATATTCTTTGTCGGCTATATTAAATAGTCCCATTATTAATCCTGATACAGCGCCTCCCAATAATGATAGGATAAGTTCGTTAGTATTACAGAAAAGTTTTTCACCTGCAATAACGTAAGGCATCTGGAATAGCAGGATTGATGCAGAAACAAATAAAATCATATAAAACAGAATGAGGAGAATTTTTTTCATAACATTCCATTTTTATACTCGTTTTTATCAGGCTGCCACAGCAACCTGTTCAATATCTATATATCAAAGTTAAAGAATATAAAACTCTTTTTTTATTTGAATTGAGAATTTAATTAACTATAAATGTTTAATAACTTTTCTAATTATTACAGTAAATAAAATTATTCAAACTATCTTTGTATATTAGTATGAAGAGTTACTTATCAAAATATTTCGTCTGCATTTTTTGCCTGTTGTTTCTATGTAATATCAATGCATACACACAGGAACAACCCGATACATCCACACAAAATAAAGTGGATTCATCTGTTATAAAGCTTAAAGCTGAAATCGACAAACTCACAAAAAACTCATTTATGACAAAAGCTAAATGGGGGATTTGTGTGTTAACTGCTGATTCAGGAAAAACAGTAGTTGAATTGAATTCTGATACCGGTCTTATTCCCGCGTCGACCATGAAAGCTGTAAATACTGCTGCTTCGCTTTCAATGCTTGGAAAAGATTATACGTTTAAAACCTATTTGATGTACGATGGGGATATCGATACATCAGGAGTACTTCACGGAAATATTTTTATTAAAGGGGGAGGGGATCCAACGTTGGGCTCGCCACGTATTGATACGATGAACGACATAAAATATTTACTTCCTGACTGGTTGCAGCGCATTCAGAAATTAGGAATTAAAAAAATTGAAGGTTCTGTGATTGCCGATGCCAGCATATTCGACGATACTATTGCTCCGCCATCGTGGCTTTACGGCGACCTTGGTAATTATTACGGCACAGGTTCTTCAGGACTTAACTTCCATGAAAATTCATTTATCATAACTCTTCAATCGGGCAAATATTATAAAGCTAAAGCAAAAGTTAAAGAACTTAATCCACCTATTCCGTACATTAAAATAGATAATAACGTACTTACCGGTACTAAATATACTGCTGATGATACATGGACATTCGGCGGCCCATATGATAATACAAGAATGATAAAAGGATGGATACCTTACAATAAAAAAGAATATATTCTTCGTTCATCATTGCCCGACCCTTCTTTTTATTGTGCTTATGCTCTGTATAAAATTCTTAAAGACAGTGGAATTGTTATAACCGATTCCTGCACTACTATTAAAATGCTTGCAGATTCAGGTCGTCTTAAAAAATTTCAATCATTTACGGTGTTCCATTCTATTTCAAGTCCGCCACTTGATACAATTATTTATCACACAAATCAGCGTAGTATTAATGCATATGCCGAAACCATTTTAAAAATCCTGGCATATGAGAAAACAGGAAAAGGAACCACTTCAGTAGGAACAAGGATAGTTACCGATTTCTGGAGATCAAAAGGCGTTGACCTTACCGGTTTCAAAATGATTGATGGAAGTGGCTTATCGCCTGACGACAGGGTTTCGCCACGTCAGCTTGCTTCTATAATGCGAGCCTTCATGAGCGATTCATTGTATGATGTTTTTTACCAGACCTTGCCACTTGCCGGTCGTTCAGGAACAATAAGCACTATTTTTAAAGGAACAATTGCAGAAAATAATCTTCGCGCTAAAAGTGGCTATATGCGCGGTATTCGTTCATATACCGGTTATGTAACAAACAAAAATAACCACCTGCTTACTTTTGGAATTATTGTAAATGGTCATACTGCTTCTGCTGAAAAAATACGTTCTCTGCTGGAAAAAATAATGATACTCATTGCTGAAACGAATATCTGATATTTTTTCATAACATAAGCCCTTATATTATTTCGCTGAAATGCCTGTTTTTACAGGCATATAGTACATGTAAAAAATAAGATAAAAAATATTTGCAGCTATGAAAATATTAGTATCTTAGCCCGTACTATTTAACGTTTTTTTTTAATTATTAAATATATAAAGACATGCAAAATATTGATTGGAAAAACCTGCCTTTCGGTTATTTTAAAACCGATTATAATGTTCGCGCTTACTGGAAAAATGGCGAATGGGGCAAAATTGAAATCACGGATTCTGAATTTATAACCCTGCACATGGCAGCAACAGCGCTGCATTACGGGCAGGAAGCTTTTGAAGGCATGAAAGCTTTCAGAGGAAAAGACAATAAAATTCGTGTATTCCGCTGGGAAGAGAATAGCAAGCGATTGAATCGCTCTGCCGATGGTATTATGATGCAACCTGTTCCTGCTGAATTATTCAAAGAAGCAATGACGACGGTTATTAAGAAGAATGAAAAATATGTTCCTCCATTTGGTACCGGAGCATCATTATACATCAGGCCGTTACTCATTGGTTCAGGTCCGCAGGTTGGCGTGAAGCCGGCAAAAGAATACATGTTCATGATCTTCGTTGGCCCTGTTGGTCCTTATTTTAAAGAAGGATTCAATCCTGTTAGTGCGCAGATTGTAAGGGATTACGACCGTGCAGCACCTCTGGGAACAGGAAGTATTAAAGTTGGAGGAAATTATGCAGCCAGCTTACGTGCAGGCGAACGCGCACATGATGAAGGATACAGCACAGCTATTTTCCTCGATGCTATTGAAAAGAAATATATTGACGAAGCGGGTCCTGCAAATTTCTTTGCAATAAAAGGTAATAAATATATTACACCTGAATCTCATTCCATACTTCCATCAATTACCAACATGAGTCTTATTGAACTTGCACGCGATATGGGCTTGACAGTTGAACGCAGAAGAATTGCTGTTGAAGAACTTGCCGATTTTGATGAAGTAGGCGCATGTGGTACTGCTGCGGTTATTTCGCCCATTAAAAAAATATTCGATCGCGATATAAAAAAGACCTATGAATATTGTAAAGATGGCGTAGCCGGTCCTATCTCAACCAAGTTATACAAGAGATTGCAAGGCATACAAAGCGGTGAAGAAGAAGATAAATTTAAATGGAACTTAGTTATTGAGTAATAAAAAGTCCCGCGAATGCGGGATTTTTTGTTTATGGCTCCGCCACGGCGGATTGAAAAGTTAAAATAGAAAATATCAAATAGAAAAAAGTTTATTGATTGTTTTTGGGTTGGGCAACTGGTTTAGGTGTATGTTTTTTGTTGATGGAGTGTTTATACAATAACCGTTTAACCTTTAACTATACTAGTCGCCACACCTAACAACTTTTGACTTTTCATAGTAAATTGAGAATTATGTTGAATGTTTTTAGGTTGCGCCACTGGTTTGGTTGAGAGTGGTTAGTTGATAGAAATTTATTTTTATTAATAACTTTTACCTATCCAGTCGCTTTACCCATCAACCATTGACCTCATACCAAACCAGCTGCCCAAACTTTCAACCAATGACTTTTAAAAAGCAGATTGATGATTGAAAATGTAAAATGGAAAATTTGATATTGAAAATATTTTTTAATTTTATAAAGATTTCAATTAATTTTTTCTCTATCCATGATTATTAAAACAATATTCATTCCTATTTATCTTTCATTACTTTTTTCTTATAAAGACACCAATGTTGACGTTATTCATTGGAGCAAAGAAACAAAATTAACATTTAATGATTTTAAAGGAAAATATAAGGAAGAACAAGATTTATATGCAAAAACTCATGGATTAGCCAAAATTAAATTTTGCATTTTTGTACAAAATGAGGTGATAAATAATGATATCAGTTTTAAAATTTATGCAGCTGCTGACAGAAATGAATCATGGATAAAATCAAATACTGATACAGCTTCTTTAATTCATGAACAAGGCCATTTTGATATTTGCGAGATATATGCAAGGAAACTAAGAAGAAGTATTATTAAAGCTAAATCATTAAATGAAGCACATTACATGTACAAAAAATACATAAAAAAACTTGAGAGAGAATCTATAAAATTTGACAAACATAATTCTGGGATACATGATGGAATTCAAAAAAAATGGAAATATAAAATTCAGGCTATGCTCGAAAATCTTGATTATTATGATATACCAGAGATTACAATTCATTTAAAAACCAAATAATTTTATTTATAACTGTTGTATAACATTCTTACAACTTTCTTATCATTATCATAAGTAAAAGGTTCATCTTTTATTTTATCAAGCGGAACCCAGCGAAAAACAACAGTATTGGAAGTTTCATTGGCAAAGTCAAAACGTTTTTGTTTTATCTCAAAACAATATTTTTCTTTTGTTTCAATAAAATAATAAATACAAATAATTTGAAAATCGGGATAAAAAGTTGAAGGAATATAATTATCGCTTGTATAAAAATGTTCTTTCACATTTACTTCCTGGCCAAGCTCTTCAATGCATTCACGCTTCAGGCAATCAATAGCACCTTCGCCCTTTTCCATTCCGCCACCGGGAAACTTTGTCAGTCTTTGTCCTTCATAAATTTCATCAGTAACAAGAATTTGCTTTTCGCTATTCATAAGCAAACCATAAACACGAACACTTATTTTCCCGAAAGGCATTATGTTAATTTATAATTATTTTCTTATGCTTGTCAGGCTGAGTTTATCGAAGCCTGACGAATAAATCTGATAAAATACTATTTTCCTTTTTTATTAATAAACGAAAATGCGTTCAATAATTTCTTTTGACCTGGCCTGAAAACGCCTTCATTAACGGTTTTCACTTCCTCAATAGTATAAAAAGCATGAGGATTAATTTCATTAATAACACTAACTATCCGGTTCACGTCTTCGCGCTTTATAACTGAAAAAATTATTTTCACTTTTTGTTGCGCACCTTCAGCATCAAGAATAGTGAGTCCGAAATTATTTTCCTTTAAATGTTTTATAAGCTGCGAATCCTCTACTTTTGAAATAATCCTGATGATCACATTTCCTATCGACAGCTTTTCTTCAAGATACATTCCAACATAGTTGCCCATTGCAAAACCACCACCATATGCAATGTAGCAAACAATATTATCAAGGTGTTTCATGATCTGACTTACAGCTACCAGCCAGATTATAACTTCAAAGAATCCCAGTAATGGTGCAATGATTTTAAAACCTTTTGAAACAAATATCAATCGTATTGTACCAATGCTCACATCGCAAATACGTGACAAGAAAATTAATATGGGTAATATAACCCATGCAAAAATATCGGAATTAAAAAATCCTGTGTCCATAAAATATTTTTTTTGCAAAATTAAGAATTCATTTGGGTATTATTGAACATTTTTAATAATAAGAATAACAAATGTTAAATATCATAATGAGCGTTGGCAAGGCAAATCAGCGAGGTCTGTGCAAGGGTGAATGCTATAATGCTTAGAATTCTTACAAAGTTCCGAACTTTCGGAATGTCTTTGTTTAGAATTCTGCATTATAGTAGAGCGCGCTGAAGTTCTGATTTGCCAGATTCTTTGGTTCTTTCTCATCATGGAGAAAGAACAAGAAAAATATAAATTCAATCTATTTATTAAAATATTTTTCTTATCTTTATTTCATGAAAAAGATAGGAATCATAGGTGGTTCGGGGCTTGAGAAGCTCGATCTGTTCACCAACAAAAAAGAAATCAATCATTCCACACAGTATGGAAGTCCAAGTTCTACAATATTTTCGGGAATTATTGATGAAAATGAAATCATGATCATTTCACGTCATGGGCGAAGGCATAACATCCCCCCAACACAGGTAAATAATAAAGCAAATATTCTTGCCTTAAAACAACTTGGATGTTCGCATATAATTGCTACTACTGCCTGCGGAAGTCTTCGCGAAAATATTAAAAGAGGTGATATGGTTATTCTCGATCAGTTTATTGATTTTACAAGACATCGCGAAATCACATACACTAAAAAATTTGAAGATGATGAACCTGTGCATACGCCCATGGCAGAACCATTTGATGAAATTTTAAGAAAGCATCTTTGCGATTGTGCTGAATCATTACAATTAAGTCATCATAAAAAAGGAACTGTTGTAACTATTGAAGGCCCACGATTTTCAACACGCGCCGAATCGAACATGTTTCGTATATGGGGTGCCGATGTTATCAATATGTCGACTGCTCCCGAATGCGCATTGGCTAACGAAGCCGGAATCCCTTACGCAGCAATAGCTTTAAGCACTGATTACGATTGCTGGAAGACCGATGAAGCACCCGTAACCTGGGAAGAAGTTTTAAAAGTATTTCAGAAAAATGTGGAGAACGTCACCAAACTATTGCTGCTGGCTATTTCGAAGATTTAGAAACTTTTCCTTTTTTTAATTTGTTTTTAATTTTAAAGTATTAAAAGGGTATTTGGTATAAAGGTATAAGGATATTTTACCCTATACCTTAGTTCCTATACCCCTAACCTTCTCTCTCTATGCAAAAACTTTTTTCAGAATATCGGTAATTCTTGCTGCGGGGTCTTTACGGATTTTGTATTCTTCAGCAGCAATGAGTTTGAATAAGCCGCTAATAGCTTTATCTGTAACATAAGCATCAAGGTCGGGGTTTACTTTTGTTACCAAAGGGATTTTGTTGTAAGCTGTTGCCAGCGGGTTCCAGTATTTGGTTACTTCAACTTTTTGTAATGCTGATTTTACAATAGGTAAAAAAGATGTTTTCAATGAAGCGGTTGTATTATCCTGCAAATACTGCGTTGCAGCATTATCAGCGCCTTTCAGAATTTTCATTCCATCGGAAATGGTAAGATTTGTGATAGCATTCAGAAAAATATTGGCAGCCGATTTAGAAGCTTCTTCTGCGCCACGGTTCAACGTTTCAACAAATTTATCGCATTGGTCGCCCATACCTATAGAACGCAATTTTGTTTCCATCGCCTGTGCTTCGGAAGGAAAAGGAATTTTTATCAATGAATTTTTGAAGAAGCCGTCAACTGCTGATGCGCTGGTAACCGAATTGTTGGTTCCAACTTTTAATGCCTCTTTCAAACCCTGAATGATCTCTGAATTTGTTAGTGTATTACTCTTTACTGTATTATTAACAGCATTTATAGCTTTATTAATATCCTGTGCTTTGCAGGCAGCAAGGCCTATCAGCACAAACAAAACTGCATACAAACGAATTGCTTTCATATTTTTATTTTTTGAGATTATAAAATTAAAGATTTTAAATTGAAGATAACAAGAATTGTACCTTTTTATTTTTCTAATATATTTTGTTCTTTATGTTTTCTATTTGTAATTCATGAAATAATATTTTTCATTCAAAACTTATTTCTACTTTTGAAATCAAATGAAATATTATCCTAAAATATTTATATCATTGCCGGTAATGGACGAAACAGAAATGCTTCCGCATTGCATCAACTGTATTGAAAAACAATTGTACCGTAACTTTCATGTAGTGATTTGCATCAACCAACCTGAAGATTGTTGGGATATTCCGGAGAAAAAAAATATTTGCCTGAACAATAAAAAAATATTTGATTTCCTGATAAAGAAAAACAGCGAACATATTACCATTATTGATAAAACATCGAAAGGCAACGGATGGCAGGGAAATAAAAAAGGTGTTGGATGGGCACGAAAAACAATAATGGATTACATTTCAAAAAAAGCAAATAACAACGACATTATTCTAAGCCTGGATGCCGATACTGTTTTTTCTGAAAAATATTTTTCTTCAATAATTGATATATTTTCTAAAAATCAAAACGCTGCTGCTCTTTCAAACCCTTATTATCACAGACTCACAGGTTCAGAGGCAGAAGATAAAGCAATTTTGCATTACGAAATTTATATGCGTAATTATGCGATCAATTTGATGAACATTAATTCGCCTTATGCTTTTACAGCACTCGGAAGTGCAATAGCAGTAACTGTTTCGGCATACAAAGCAATTGGTGGCATGACACCAAAGCTCAGTGGGGAAGATTTTTATTTTCTTCAAAAATTAAAAAAATACGGTAACATCATTATTCATAATTCCGAAAAAGTTTTTCCTGCCGCACGTTTTTCCGACCGTGTGTTTTTCGGTACAGGTCCGGCTATGATCAAAGGAAATCAAGGCGATTGGAGCAGTTACCCTATTTATCATAATTCGCTTTTTTCTGACATAAAAAAAACTTATGATGCATTTCCTGATTTATTAACTAAATCTTTTGAGACACCGCTTACAAATTTTATCAAAGAAATTTTTAAAAAAGAAGATATTTGGGAACCGCTCAGAAAAAATTTCAATAGTGAAAAACAGTTTGTCCGAGCATGTCATGAGAAAATCGACGGGTTGCGGATTCTTCAATACTGCAAGCAAACGCAGTCGCAGCTTGACATTTCAGATGAACAATGTTTAAAAGAAAACTATTCTAAATTGTTTTCTTCAATCAAACCTATTGAAAATCCAAACGATTTTGATAACTTTGATTTCAGTAATTCTTCAGTGGAGCAATTGAACAGAATTAGAAATTATCTTGCAAACATCGAAGAAATTTTACAGGAAAGAATAAACGTTTTATGAAACTGATTGTCATTCTTGGCCCCACTGCTACAGGCAAAACAAAACTTGCTTCTGCGCTTGCCTATTGCATTTCGGGCGAAATCATCAGTGCCGATTCACGACAGGTTTTCAAACGCATGGATATTGGAACGGGCAAAGATTTGAAAGATTACATTGTTAACGAAAAAAATATTCCGCATCATCTCATAGATATATTTGAACCCGGCGAAGAATTCAGTGTTTTCGACTTTCAGAAAGAATTCATAAAAGCTTTTAACAATATTACTTCACGAAAGAAAATTCCTATTCTCTGCGGTGGCACTGGCTTATACCTCGAATCTGTTTTAAAACCTTATGTTTTTCATGATGTTCCGGAAAATAAAAAATTGAGAGAAAAGCTTGACGATAAAAGCGATGATGAATTAAAAATAATCCTTGGAAAAAAAATAAAACTTCATAATACTACCGACACCGTTAACCGCGAACGTTTATTGCGAGCACTTGAAATTGCCGAATTCCAGTCATCTCAGAAAGAAAATAATCTTGAATTTCCAAAGTTCGAACCATTCGTTTTTGGAATCAATGCTGACAGAAAAAAATTGCGTGAACAAATAACATCACGACTTCGCGAACGCATTCACTTTGGCATGCTTGAAGAAGTTGAGGCGCTTTTAAAAGAAGGAATCAAACCAGAAAGACTGAAATCATACGGCTTGGAATACAAATTTGTAACACAATATCTTTTAAATGAAATTGACATTGACACCATGTTCTCGCTTTTGAATACAGCCATTCACCAATTTGCAAAACGCCAGATGACGTGGTTCCGCCACATGGAACGCAACGGAACTAATATCCGCTGGATTGATATGGAATTGCCTCTTGATGATAAAGTAAAAATTATTATCGAACAAAGCGGGTTAAAATAATTTTGGGCTAAAGCCCAATCTTTTCAATTATTCAACCACGACCTAAAGGTCGTGGCAATTTATATAAATAACGGAACAAATTTTTTATTATTAAGGAGGCGACCTTAAGGTTACCCTCTGTATATCTGACTAACAAAAAATATTTTTCTTATACCCTTTTGTTTTATTTCCTCTTCAAAAATTGATTTATTTTTGTAAAACATTTTCAATAGATTTACAAATGCATAAATCATTATATATAAAAATATTCTTCCTTTTTTCTTTTATCATCCTAACTGCCGGAATTACTGTTACCGACATAATTGTCATCAAAGACAAAACTATTAAAGGCAACATCATGTATTATTACAAAAGAGGAGACAATGGAAAAAAAATTCTTTTAATCGGAACTGTTCACGGGAATGAAAAAATAGGCATTATTCTTTCAATAAAAATTTTGAATGAAATTTTTTCAAAAGATAAACTCGCAAATACTTTAATTTGCATACCCAGCGCTAACCCCGATGGCAATATTCTCAACACCAGGATGAATGCGAACCGTGTTGATATTAACCGCAACTTCCCTTCAAAGAACTGGATTTACGAAGATTCAGCAAAAATAAAAAGAGATAAAAAAGGCTTCTGGGGCGGGAATCAGCCTGCTTCAGAAAAAGAAACAAAATTTATTTTAAAAATCGATTCGCTGTACAACCCTGATGTGGTAATAGTTTTACACCAGTATTTCGATTTTATAAATTATGATGGCAAAGGAAAAACTCTTGCTGAATTTATATCTTTACGAACAGGAATGAGAATTGAAGATGATATGGGCTACGATACTCCCGGTTCAATGGGGAGTTATTTCGGTCATGATAAACAAAAGGAAGTTGTAACTATTGAAATGCCTGAATTTCCTGCTGATTCGCTGCAACGTGATATTGTAAAAACTTTGGTTGAAGTAGTTGAGAAAGGATATTAAAAATTTTTAATTTCGGAATTCGAATTTTAAAATTAACAATCGAGCAATAAAAATTCATGAACATAAAACAGCCAACATTAATCATTGATAAAGCCAGAAGCATTGCAAATATTAAAGCAATGTTTGAAAAGGCAAAAAAACACAACCTTATTTTTCGTCCGCATTTCAAAACACATCAAATGGCTGAAGTTGGTGAATGGTTCAGAAATGAAGGAGTTGAAGCAATAACTGTTTCTTCTGTTTCGATGGCAAAATATTTTGCTGATAACGGTTGGAAAAATATTACAATTGCTTTTCCTGCTAATATTCATGAAGCAACAGAAATAAATGCGCTTGCAAAAAAAATCGAATTAAATATTATTGCGGATAACATTTTCACCGTTCAATACCTTAATAAAAATCTCACTGACACCGTTGGCATCTTTATAGAAATTGATACCGGTCATCATCGCAGCGGAATTGAATACAACAATTTTGTAATGATAGATGAACTGCTGAAAAATATTTCCTCTTCCGGAAAGCTTGAATTTAAAGGTTTTCTAACACATTCCGGTCATTCGTATTTGGCAAAATCAAAAAATGAAATTGAAAAGATTCACAATGATGCTTTAAAAAAAATAAATTTTCTTAAGAAAAAATATTCCGGCAGTTTTCCGTCAATGCTAATATCTACGGGCGACACACCATGTTGCAGTATTTGTAATATATTTGAGGGCATTGATGAAATACGACCGGGCAACTTTGTGTTCTATGATATAATGCAATATTTTATCGGATCATGCGATTTAAGCAAAATCGCTGTATCTGTTGCCTGTCCTGTTGTTTCAATCAATAAAGAAAGAAATGAATTTATAGTTTATTGCGGCGCAATTCATCTATCGAAAGATTATGTTACTGACAACGACAACAAAAAAATATTTGGATTAGTTGTTGAATATAATGAAAACGGATGGAGTGAACCTATTGCAAACACATATGTTTCCTCATTATCGCAAGAACATGGAGTTATTAAAACAACATCTGAGTTTATCAACAAAATAAATACCGGCAGCATTATTGGAATATTGCCAACACATTCCTGTTTGTCAGTTCACCAACTAAAAGATTTTCATACGGAAGTAATAAATTAATCAATTACAGCGAATTTTCCTGATTTTACAGGAGTTCCGTCAACAGATAATTTATAGATGAATATACCTTTCTTTATACAATTATTCATTAAAACAATTTTTTCAGTAAACGGATTTGTTGTTTTGTATAAAAGATTCCCTAGTAGATCATAAATACAAAACTCAGAATTCGTATGTGTTTCAGAAGAAGAAACTATAAATTCAGTTTTATCTGAGTATGTTTTTTGATTTAGAAAAATACTTGAGGGCTTTGCATTCTCAGTGATACTGGTTGTTGCGCCTGCAAGCCAAATAGTAGCATTCACAATCAATTTTTCGTGATTGCCACTTGCATCGGTAATCCAGCCATCATAAAGCTGGTCGCCTGTATCTCCCGAACCATCATCAGCCGGTGAACTATCACCCATTGCAGCAACACGCCCACTTCCATATGTACAATAGGCAACCAAAACATTTGTAGTACCTGTTGTTGATGCACCTGTTTTAAAAACAACACCTTTCACAGAACTATTATTTGTGGTGTTTAAAGTCATTGTAGTACCATTACTCCACATCACTTTCGCTACATCGCCCATAACTCCATGTAATAATGGATCGCCGGGTAATGTTGCTATATTAGAATAAGTCCCGCTGATATCAGTATAGTCAAAATGAATTCCGAAAGGATGTGTTGTATTGGTATCCATAAAATCGTTGAAGATATGCGGAGAATCCCATCCATCGTTATTTCTGTCAGACTGGTCATGATCGGAAATCATAAACAAACCTCCACCGTTCTGAACAAAATTCAAGATTGCTGTTTTCTCAGCAGTTGTAAACCTGATATTAGGTTCATCAATAATAAATACTTTATAGTTTGATAAATCCTGCGCATTGCTTGTTGTTCCGTATGTTATTGCAACATTGTACGGGAGTGATTCAACGGTATAACCTTTTTTAACCATATCAATTCCCCACGACGAAAGAGCGCCCTGCCAATAGCTTTCGACTGTTGTGCTAGTGATACCTGATTGTGCGGGAGTTGGAATTTGTTGTGCATTTGATTCAGAGCCGGTAGTAGTAACTGTACCGCTTGAAGTGAAATACAGATTATGCTGGTCGGCATCGATTACCCAATCGCCATTGCCTGATGCTTCAGCTTTAGTAGCATCGAAAAGAATTTTAACCTGAGCATTTAAATTCAAGGCAAAAAGTAAAAAAATAAAAATGTAAAATTTCTTCATACACAATTCCATTATATATTTAACATGCAAAGATAAGTTATGAAATTCCTAATGTCCAGAAATATTAAATGTTTTTGATTTAATGCCAAGATATCTTTTTGAAAATAAGAAGATATAAAAAAAATAATATCGATAACTTAAAATTAATGTATGCAAAAAATATAAAATTATTTTTCTTTTCTGATATAGGTAAGATAGGAGTATTTAAAATCATTTTTCCCGTCAGGTTGTCCGTTTTCAGTACTGATAAGCATCCATTCATTCATGTTTATTTCTGGGAAAAAACAATCCCCTTCAAAATCTTTATCAACTTTTGTGATATATAATTTATTTGCAATAGTAAGAAACTGACCGTAAACAGAAGCTCCGCCAATAATGAAATTTTCCTGTGTGTCGTCGCATTTGTTTATAGCATCATCAATAGAATATGCCATAATGCAACCTTCAATTTGTTCGTTGGGAATATCGGTAATGACAATATTTTTACGATTAGGTAAGGGGCGGACAGGTAAGGAATAAAAAGTATTTTTTCCCATAATTACAGTACATCCTGATGTGATTTTTTTAAAACGTTTCAAATCATCGGATATATGCCATAACAGTTTGTTATCTTTTCCTATGGCATTATTTTTTGCAATAGCTACGATTATAGAAATTTTTTTATTCATTGATTTTTTTATTTTTCGCTATACCGCAACAGGTGCTTTAATATGAGGATGCGGGTCGTAATTTATCAATTCAAAATCTTCAAATTTAAATGAGAAAATATCTTTTACATCAGGGTTGATTTTCATTTGAGGCAATGATCTTACTTCTCTTGTTAACTGTAATTTTGTTTGCTCAATATGATTCAAATATAAATGGGCGTCGCCGAATGTATGGATGAAATCGCCGGGCTGTTTATTACAAACTTGCGCAATCATCAGTGTTAGCAATGCATACGAAGCAATATTAAAAGGTACTCCAATGAATATATCGGCACTTCGCTGATACAGCTGACATGAAAGTTTATTATCGGCAACATAAAACTGGAAAAGAACATGGCAGGGGGGGAGCGCCATCTTTTCCAATTCGCCGACATTCCATGCGCTTACAATTATGCGGCGGGAATCAGGATTATTTTTTATTTGATGAATGATTTGTGAAATCTGGTCTATAGTTTTATCGCCGGCATTCCATGAGCGCCACTGATGTCCGTATACAGGTCCAAGATCGCCATTTGCATCTGCCCATTCATCCCAAATGCTTACACCATTATCTTTAAGATATTTGATATTGGTTTCGCCTTTCAGGAACCAAAGCAGTTCATGAATAATAGAACGTAAGTGTAATTTTTTTGTAGTAAGAAGTGGAAACCCGTCCTGTAAGTTAAATCGCATCTGGTAGCCGAAAACACTAACGGTCCCTGTCCCAGTGCGGTCTTCTTTTTTTGTGCCGTGGTTAAGCACATGCTCCATCAAATCGAGATATTGTCTCATTTAATATTTTCAATTAATAAACATTGATATAATAGTATTACTTGCCTTTTTTACGACGGTTGATCTCATCACGTATTTTTGAGGCTTTCTCGTAAGCTTCATCTTCAATAGCGGAATTCAGTAATTCTTCCAATTCGGGTAGCGTTAATTTTGAGAATTCGTTATCTTCATTTTTTTTATTAGAAACCTTTTCCTTATAAATAGTATCGTCAGGAGAAGATGCTTCAGGGTTTTCATCATCGATGTTAATTCCTGCAGCATTTAGTATGCTCTCGTAGGTATAAATAGGGCAGCGAACTCTAAGCGATATAGCTACTGCGTCGGAAGTGCGTGAATCGATCTCGAAATTATTGGTACCATCATTACAGATGAGCTTGGCATAAAAAATACCATCAGCGAATTTATATATTATGACTTCTTTAATGCTGATCCTGAAAGTATCTACAAAAATTTTAAAAAGGTCATGCGTTAGCGGACGTGTAGGTTTCATATTTTCTAATTCGATAGCAATGGATTGTGCTTCGAAACTACCAATAATAATAGGGAGCCTTCTTTTGCCTGAATGTTCAATTAGTATAAGGGCATAAGCTCCTGATTGGGATTGACTATATGATATGCCTAAGATGCGTAGTTTTATCTTCTCCATGAGGAAATTTGAACTAAACTGCTATTATATTTATAAAAGGCATAAAATTATGAAAAATTTCTGATAGAATAAATTTTATTTTTTAATATAAAGGCTAAAAAAATATATTAAAAATCATTAGTGTCCGACTAAATTTTAAAACAATTTAAATTGATAAACAGGAACGGCA
>DAOQAK010000070.1 GCA_035353855.1 Bacteroidales bacterium
GTGATCTGGCTGGGATTCGAACCCAGGACCCCATCCTTAAAAGGGATGTGCTCTACCTGCTGAGCTACCAAATCAACATTTCAAAATTTCGAGGTGCAAATGTATGTACATTATTTTAAATAACAAAAACATTTTTACAAACATCTTAAATTTTTTAGAAATGAACAATACGAAAATTATTTGTAACGCTTATTTTCATTATAAAAGAACCCGTATTTATTTTTTTTTCATCTTTGCAAAAAAAATCTGAATGATGTTAAATGAAAAAGTTGTTATCATAACCGGTGCAAGTTCAGGAATTGGAAAAGCGCTGGCAATAGAATGCGCTTCAAAAGGGGCTAAGGTCGTTATTGCTGCCAGGAATATTGAAAAACTTTCGGAAACGGAAAAAATAATAAAACAAAAAAATGGCGAAGTTCTATCAGTTAAAGCTGATGTAAGCCATGAAGAAGATTGCAGGAATCTTATAAATGCTGCGGTTCAGAAGTATGGCGATATTCATGTCCTTATTAATAATGCAGGTATTTCTATGCGTGCAATTTTTGAAGAACTGGATTTAAAAGTTATTAAGCAGTTAATGGATATTAATTTCTGGGGAACCGTTTTTTGTACTAAATATGCATTACCTTATTTGTTAAAGAATAAAGGCAGTGTAACCGGTGTATCTTCAGTTGCAGGATATAAAGGACTTCCGGGGCGTACAGGCTATTCCGCGTCAAAATTTGCAATGCAGGGTTTCCTGGAAGTATTAAGAATTGAGACACTTAAAAAAGGATTGCATGTACTTATAGCATGTCCCGGATTCACTTCTTCAAATATTCGGAATACAGCACTTTCAAAGAATGGAAGTATGCAGGGCGAATCGCCATTGAATGAAGATAAATTAATGACTTCGGAAGAAGTAGCAAAGCGTATTGTAAAAGCAATTGAAAAACGGAAAGACAGAATTGTTATGACAACCCAGGGAAAACTGGTTGTTACACTTAATAAATTCTTTCCGAAATTAATTGATAAAATGGTTTATAACCATATGGCAAAGGAACCTGATTCTCCTTTTAAATAAAATTGTTCAGAAAAAAATAATGTTATTTATATTTCAAAAAAATATTGAAATGAAAGATAAATTGGAAATTAAATTAAAAGAAGGATTGAATGAGCTTAAATTCGGACTTGGTATGGATGAAGTTAGAAAGCTTTTAGGGAATCCTGATGAAATTGAAAATGTTAAAGAAATTGAAGGAAATACAGAAGTTTGGTATTATATAGAAGATGGGTTGACTGTTTTCTTTGGAGAAGAAGAAGGCTGGCGTTGCATTTGCCTGGAAACAGATAATGAGAATGCAGTTGTTCTGGGAAAAAAAATCTCCGAACTCAAGGAATCACAAATTGAAAAACTTTTTTCAAGTAATGGTTATAATGATTTTGAAGCCGAAACTGAAACCTGGGGCGAAAAGCGTATAGGCATTAGCGACGCTGTTATTGATTTTTATTTCGATGGTGAAGATATTGTAGCTGTAAATTGGGGTATGGATTATGATGACGAAGGTGAGCCTATCTGGCCATAATAATAAAGTGTTCTTTCATAAATCTTAAATCTTAAATTATTTGTGTAAACCTAAAGTCAAAAGTTTATAGGAATAGTGGCTTGTTAAGGTTAAAGTTATTTGTTGAAAGTAAAATTCCCTCGCACCATATTTCGATAAACTCAATATGACGGCTGGCGCACAGTCAGGCATAATACCATCAACCAAACCAGTTGCCCAACCTAAAACCATATAACATATATTCAAATCAAAAATCAATCACGCTCTGGGATGATATTTCATAATAGTATCTCTTAAATATTCGCGGTTGAGATGTAAATAAATTTCGGTGGTAGTAATGGACTCGTGTCCCAGCATTTCCTGTACAGCACGTAAATCGGCGCCACCTTCAATCAGGTGTGTGGCGAAAGAATGGCGAAATGTATGCGGACTAATTTTTTTATGAATCCCTGCTTTTTCAGCAAGTCCTTTGATAATAAGGAATACCATGTTTCGGGTTAATTTATTTCCTCGCCTGTTCAGAAATAAAATATCTTCAGCGCTTTTTTTTACAGGCACATGAACTCTTACATTATCAAGGTAAATGTTGATATGTTTCATGGCAATGCTTCCAATAGGAACTATTCTTTCTTTATCGCCTTTCCCTATGATTTTTATAAATCCTTCTTTAAAAAATAAATTTGAAATCTTCAAATTTACCAGTTCGCTTACACGCAAGCCCGAACTGTAAAGCGTTTCAAGCATTGCCTTGTTTCTTTCTCCTTCGGGTTTGCTCCTGTCGATAGCGCTGATAATATGGTCAATCTCTTCAATGTTAAGCGTGTCGGGAAGTTTACGACCAAGTTTGGGTGATTCCAGAAGCTCAGTAGGGTTTTCTTTAATAATATTTTCAAGTAAAAGGTATTTATAAAATGCTTTAATTCCTGAAATAACACGAGCCTGGGTACGGGCACTCATCCCCAGTTCGTTTACCCATTTTAGAAAATCCTGTAGCTGTTTAAGTTTAATTTCCTCTGGATTGGTTTGTATTCCCTGTATCTCAAAATACTGTGTCAGCTTTTCAATATCACGAATGTAAGCTTCTACTGAATTGTGTGAAAGCGACCTTTCCAGTTGAAGAAAAGCTTTAAATCCTTTTATATATGATTGCCACATCATTGTTTTTCAAAAGTACAGTAAAAAGGGCATTACACAAAGCCTTAACCTGCTTTTAATTAAAAAAATGAAATAAGGTGTTGGTTATTAATAAAAAAGTTTATATTTTTGCACCTCAAAATTTAAAGGTCAGTAAAAATGGGAAAGAAAAGTAAAGAAGCAAGGGTACAGGTTATTTTGGAATGTACCGAACATAAAGCCAGTGGAAAACCGGGCACTTCAAGGTACATTACAACCAAAAATAAAAAGAATACACCCGAAAGGTTGGAAATAAAAAAGTACAACCCTATTTTAAAGAAAATGACTGTTCACAAAGAAATTAAATAATTTAAATCATGGCAAAGAAAGTTGTTGCAACACTGCAAACCAAGTCAGGTAAAGACTTTGCAAAAGTCATCCGTATGGTGAAATCTCCGAAAACAGGTGCATACACCTTTAAGGAAGAAATTGTTCCTAACGATCAGGTAAAAGATTACCTGGCAAAAAAATAATTTTGAATGAAATTATCCCGGTAATCCGGGGAATGAAAAGCTTTTTTCCGGCAAAGAAAAAGGCTTTTTTTTTAACAGCTAAGTAAAATGGGTATTTTTGGTATATTCAATAAAGAAAAAAAAGAAAGCCTCGAGAAAGGTCTCGCTAAAACCAAGGAAAGTGTTTTTGCAAGGATTTCAAAAGCGGTTATCGGTAAATCGAAAGTGGACGATGATGTGCTTGATAACCTTGAGGAAATTCTAATTGCTTCTGATGTGGGTGTTGAAACCACGCTGAAAATCATTGAACGTATTCAGAAACGTGTTGCTGCTGATAAATTCCTGGGCACTTCGGAACTGAACCGCATACTCAGGGAGGAGATAGCAGCAATGCTCGAGGAAAACAATGCTGCTTTATCTGAGAATTTTGAATTGCCTGCAACCGCTAAACCTTATGTTATAATGGTAGTGGGAGTAAATGGTGTAGGTAAAACCACCACGATAGGAAAACTTGCATACCAGTTTAAGAAAGCAGGAAAATCTGTAGTACTTGGCGCTTCTGATACATTTCGTGCAGCAGCTGTCGACCAGCTTACCATTTGGGCAAAGCGTGTAGATGTTCACATTGTATCGCAGGGAATGGGCGCTGATCCTGCATCCGTAGCTTTTGATACGCTTACATCTGCTAAAGCAAAAAATGCAGATGTTGTTATTATTGATACTGCAGGACGACTTCACAATAAAATAAATTTAATGAACGAGCTTTCCAAAATAAGGAAAGTCATGTCGAAAGTTATTCCTGATGCACCTCATGAAGTGCTGCTGGTGCTTGATGCATCTACCGGACAGAATGCTTTTGAACAGGCAAAACAATTCACGCTGGCTACCGATGTGAATGCACTGGCAATAACTAAACTGGATGGTACAGCTAAAGGTGGCGTTGTTATTGGTGTTTCCGACCAGTTTAAAATTCCGGTAAAATATATCGGCGTAGGTGAAAAAATGGAAGACCTCCAGTTATTCGACCGAAAAGAATTTGTTGATTCTTTATTCAGCAATTAAATTTTTATAAGGTCAGGCTTCGATAAACTCAGCCTGACTGTGTGCATCGTCACACTGAGTTCACCGAAGTGGGACATTGAAAAAATATCACTTTGAAAACAAAATCTTTCTCACATATCAAAATCAATGTAATCACGCTGGGTTGTTCTAAAAACCTTGTCGATTCAGAAGTGCTTTTAAAGCAGCTCGATAAAAATAAATTCATTGTTTCGCACGATTCGGAAAAATTGGAGCATGATATTGTAATCATCAATACCTGTGGGTTTATCAATGATGCAAAACAAGAATCGATAGAAACTATTCTGCAGGCTGTTAAAAATAAAAAGCAGGGAAGAATAAAAAAAGTTCTTGTTACCGGTTGCCTCTCGGCGCGCTATCACGATGAATTGAAAAAAGAGATTCCCGAAGTGGATGCATATTTTGGTGTGAACGATTTAAAAGAAATTTTAAATTACCTGGATGCAGATTATAAGAAAGAGCTTATCGGGGAGCGCCATCTGACAACGCCTTCACATTATGCATACCTGAAAATTGCTGAAGGTTGCGACCGGAAATGTTCTTTCTGCGCAATTCCTTTAATACGGGGGAAACATATTTCAAAACCGGTTAAAGATATTGTTAAAGAAGCTACATTGCTTGCAAATAAAGGAGCTAAAGAACTAATACTGATAGCGCAAGACCTGACATATTACGGAATTGATATTTATAAAAAAAGAAAACTTGCTGAATTACTTGAAAAACTTTCCGATATAAAAAATGTGGAATGGATACGTCTGCAATATGCCTATCCTGCTGCATTTCCAATGGATGTTTTGAAAGTAATGCGTGAACGCAAAAACATTTGTAATTATCTTGATATTCCTTTTCAGCATATCAGCGACCGTTTGCTGAAGTCGATGAACAGGGCGATCGATAAAAAAGGAACATTGAAATTAATCGAAAAAATAAAAAAAGAAGTTCCCGGAATTGCTTTGCGAACATCTTTAATTGTGGGTTATCCCGGTGAAACGGAAAAAGATTTTAAAGAATTAATGAATTTTGTGAATGATGTAAAGTTCGACAGGCTGGGTGTTTTCACCTACTCACACGAAGAATCCACAAAAGCATATCAGTTAAAAGATAACATCAGCGCTAAAGTAAAACAGGAAAGAGCCGATGCGTTGATGAAACTCCAGGAAAATATTTCATTAGAAAAAAACGAAGCGTTAATTGGAAAAATATTAAAAGTGATTATCGACAGGAAAGAAAATGAATTCTTTGTAGGCCGCACTGAATATGACTCTCCCGAAGTTGATAATGAAGTTTTAATAAAAGCTCCAGGTAAATCAAAAATAATCGGACAATTAAAAAATGTAAAAATTATCGATGCCGAACCTTTCGATTTATTTGGAGAAATAATCTAAAAAAAATCCTAATTAAAAATGAATATTAATTGAAAATATTCCTAATGGACTTAATCCTGTTGATACCCCATTTGTTTTCGATTCAATTACAACATTAGAATTTGCATATTTATATTTAATGTCAGTTCTGCTAATACAAATATTAAAGGTTGTTTCTGTTGAAATTGAAAATGTTTCACTTATTTGATATTTTAACCCAATTAAAGGGTTAGCTCCACCCATATACGTCTTTTCAATTCGGTCGTTATTATTATTATTATTATTATTATTATTATTATTATTATTATTATTATTATTAGGGTTACTTGAATATGTGTGAATAGCATTATATTTCTCTAAAGATCCTATGATGTCAATACTATACAATAATTGAAGTTTATTAAAATCCCTATGAAATTCATATCCTACACGTGGACGAATTCTTAATGTTTTATTTGTAATTTTATTATCATTATAAACATAGGTGCTTTCTTCATTATTAAAATAAAATGCAGTACCAATTCTTAATGCTCCATTTTTGATATTATGTTTATATACTATCCCGAAATCGTTTATACTCGATAAACTAAAGACATTAAAATATCCTATACATAACTGATTTTTCTTTTCAGTTGATGTTTGTTCGGGTTGTGTGGTTTGTGCGAAAATGCTGGTGCCAGCAAGAAATATTGCAATGATCAAAAAAGTTTTTTTTCATGGTTTGAAATTTAAATTATAAATAATAAATTGGTTGTTTTCTTTTTTAAAAGGCGAAAATTTTACAACTATCATGCCATAATTAAATATGAAATTTTAATAAATGTTATTTTAAATCCGAAATCATAATTCGTATTCGCCTGGGGTGGACTAAAATCTCAAATCTGGAAACTATTCTTTAAATTCCTTTTTACAATCCCTGCAATAATAGGTGTAATTAATATTATTGAAGGATGTAAACGAAAGAAGAGAGATGAAAATTAAGAACACTGAACCTTTTGATCTTTTTGGTGAATTGTCTAAATAAAATAATTCAGTAAATTAGTTATTATCATTCAGGAATTTTATTGTCAGATCTATCGAAACACTGGGTTGATATGTAAACACATTATGTCCTGAGTTGCGAATTATATCAAGCTTTGTATTTTTAAATACTTTTAAATAATCATCAACACAAGCCCAGGGTAAATTATCATTCTCTCCAAGTAAAATTAAAACAGGTACATTGATTTGCTTTAATAAACGTCTTATATTTTTACCTCTTCTAATAAATATACTTGTTCTTACATTGCAATATGCCCCAACTTCACTTCCGTGATCAGCATTTTTAAAGATACTAGAATCGCAGAAAAATCTTTTTTCAAAAAGGCTGTCGAATTGCGTGTCGGATAATGTTTTTTTTCCACTTAAAGCCTTGCTCCATGTGTTGTTGAAAAAAATCATACCTGTTTCATTTAAACAATTAATGCGATCAATATATTTATTGCTGCTTAATTTTAAACTATCAGGTGCGGGAATATTAATGTTGATTTTTTTAGGAATGATGCCACCGGGTCCTGTAAATATTATCTTTAAAACTTTTTCAGGATGTTTCGCCAAATACAAAGGAGCTAATGATGCACCCCATGAATGACCTATAAATATTACCTTTTCTGCACCTATGTTATTTGCAATTTCTTCAAGGTCGAGTAGATGTCGCTTAACGGTATATTCTTTAATGTCATTTAATCTGATTGATTTTCCACAACCTATTTGATCGTATAAATAAACATCATAACCGTAATCTGAGAATTTACTAATAGCACTGATAATTTCATCTGATATATATGCACCCGGTCCGCCATGTAAATAAATTATGGGATAAGGTTTTCTTGGTTCTTTACCTTTAAAATAATAATAAGCTATTTTTGAACCAGTGTTTAAATTCCAGTATTGAATAGGATAATCTATTTGAGGATTAATTTGTCCGCTTGTGTTGAAAGATAGAATTAATGTTATTATTATAAAAATATATTTCAAATTAGTAATATTAACTTTAATTGTATTCTGAAAAAAAGTAAGAAGCTTTATGATTTTCATTTGACTAAAATAATATTATAATATTCAAATTTACAAAAATTGTTGAAAATTAAATATCCTATAATAATAGAATAATAACCATTAGAGTTTTGATTAGGTATAAAGTAAATATTTTGAATTATACTCGTTCTTATCAAGAATGCAAAAGCAAATTTGATTAGAACGAGTTATGCCTGTTTATCCCGACTTGTCGCGGATAGGAATGCTTATGGAAGAAATAATTTTGCAGTCGCCGCGGCGACCTGTTTCGTATCGGTATAGTGTGAAATTTGTTTTATCTGTTTTATTCGTGTCCGCTTAATTCCTTAACTTTTTTTAACTTCATGATAATTGTAATACAATCTTTCTTTTTATTTATATTTGTCTTTATAAATAAATCTAAAATCGTAAATCTAAAATAAAAAAATATGGGACTGATAAATAAAATTAAAGGCGAATTTATAGATATCATAGAATGGTTAGATCCGTCGAATGATACAATGATTCATCGTTTTGAAAGATATAATAACGAAATTAAATACGGTGCAAAGCTGGTAGTACGCGAATCACAGGTTGCAGTTTTCATCAATGAAGGTCAGGTTGCTGATGTATATCAGCCGGGCACGCATACTTTGGAAACTCAGAACATGCCGATACTTACCACGCTGAAAGGCTGGAAATACGGCTTTCACAGCCCGTTCAAAGCAGAAGTTTATTTCTGTAATACTAAAAATTTTACCGACTTAAAATGGGGAACTAAAAATCCAGTGATGATGCGCGATGCTGATTTTGGTGTTGTGCGTATACGTGCTTTCGGGAATTATGCAATGCGTATTAAGGATGCAGTGAAATTTATTAAAGAAGTTGCCGGAACCGATGGTTCATTCACAACCGATAAAATTACGGAACAACTTAAAAACATTGTGATGACAAGGTTTACCGACATTGTCGCTTCAAGTAAAATTCCGGTTCTCGACCTTGCTTCAAACTATGATGAGCTTTCAAAATTTGTTTATGATAGAATAGGTTCTGAATTTTTAGAATACGGAATTGAACTTTCAAAATTCTTAGTTGAAAATATTTCACTTCCTCCTGATGTGGAAGCTGCAATGGATAAAAGAACCAGCATGGGTGTTATTGGAAACCTCAATGCGTTCACGCAATACCAGACTGCAATGGGAATTGAAGAGGCAGCAAAAAATCCCGGTGGTAATGCAGGTGCCGGAATAGGCATGGGAATGGGCTTTGCCATGGCAAACCAGATGGGGCAGAACATGAATCAGAATCAGAATGTAAATCAGCAACAGCAAAACGTTCCGCCACCACCTCCTATAGTTCAATATTACGTTGCAGTGAATGGGCAACAAACAGGTCCGTTTGGTGAACAACAACTTGCACAAATGGCCCAGGGCGGACAATTAACCAAAGACTCATTAATCTGGAAAAATGGAATGGCTGCATGGACTGCTGCCGGACAGGTTCCTGAAGTTGCAAAACTTTTTACACAGGCTCCTCCACCGCTGCCTCCTCAATAGTAATAATAGAAGTATAGAACACGGATATGGCGGATGCAACGAATTTTCACGGATACAATCTGTGCTAATCAGTATAATCAGTGTCATCCGTGTTCTATTATTTATATTGGCATTTAATGATTTTTGTTTTAGCAATTCAATATGAAATATAATTATTAATAAACGAATAATAATTATGCAAGATCAAAACACTCCGGAAACCGCAACCAATCAGCAACTCAAATGTAAAGACTGTGGTGCATTTTTAAAATTTGCTCCGGGCACACATTCTCTAACATGCGAATATTGCGGTGCTTTGAACGAGATAGAAAAATCAACTGAGAAGGTTGAAGAAATTGATTTTGCAAGTTTTATTTCTGAAAAGCTTGCTAATGAAGAAAAGCAAAATATTGTAACCGTAAAATGTACAGAGTGTGGTGCATCAACTACATTAAAACCTAATGTTACTTCGGATATGTGTCCGTTTTGCGGAACAAGTCTGGTTGTTGCTAATGGAAGTACAAGCACTATATTAAAACCGAAATCGCTGCTTCCATTTATAATCACTCAGAAGCAGGGCTTTGAACTTTTCCGCACATGGATAAAAAAACTTTGGTTTGCACCGAATGCATTAAAAAAATATGTCAACAGCACCGACAAGTTCAATGGAATGTATATCCCTTACTGGACGTACGATTCCAATACCTCAAGTGATTATACCGGTGCTCGCGGAACATATTATTATGTAACCGAAACTTATACCGAAACTGAAAATGGTAAAACAGTCACCAAAACCCGTGAAGTGCGAAAGGTACGTTGGACGCCGGTTTCGGGACATGTGAATAATGCGTTTGATGATGTTCTTGTTGTTGCCAGCCAATCGCTGCCTGTAAAATATGCTGAAAAACTGGAACCATGGGATTTGAAAAACCTGATTCCTTATGACGATAAATATCTTAGTGGATTCCGAACAGAATGTTATCAGGTTGATGTAAAACAAGGCTTTGAAACAGCAAAAGTAAAAATGGATGTTGTAATCAGGCAAACAGTTAATAAAGATATTGGCGGTGATGAACAACAGGTATATTCAGTAAATACAAATTACAGCGACACAACTTTTAAACATATTTTGTTGCCGTTATGGATCAGTTCATACAGGTATAATAATAAAGTTTATCGGTTTCTTGTAAATGCACGCACAGGTGAGGTTCAGGGCGAACGTCCGTGGAGCGTATGGAAAATTATTTTCTTCTCGCTAGCATGTATTGCTGTTATTGCAGGAATAATTATTTTAGTAAATAATAAATAAGTTTAATAATATTTTTAAGGAGGTTAATAAAATGAAATCAGTTTATTTGTTTTTATGCACGTTAATTTTCTCAGGAGTTTCATTCTCGCAGAAAGTTTCAGAAACAGGTGACTCAATTAATAAAACCGATTCAAAAGGTTTTATGCAGGGATATTGGGAGGTGACGAATAATAACAATACAACAGAAAAAGGGTTTTATGTTAACAATGAAAAAGATGGTTCATGGTCAACATGTAATAAAAAAGGTATTGTTACAAAAGTTGAATCCTATAGAATGGGGAAGAAGAATGGTATAACACTAACATTAGATGATAACGGGTATTTAAAATCAGAATCATTTTATATCAATGATTTGTTACAGGGTTATTCCAGGACATATCTTGTCGGCGCCAGAATTGGAACGGAAATATTTTATAAAGATGGAATAATGAATGGGCGAAAAAGAGTTTATTATGAATCGGGAAAAATCCAGGAAGATGCCAATTTTAAAAATGGTTTGCGCGATAGCACTACCAAATGGTACAACGATAAAACCATTCCCATGGCAGAGTATTTTTATAGAAATGGTGTTTTTAATGGTGTGAATAAAACCTATTCCGATACCGGTAATGTTATTATTGAAGAAACATATTCCAATAACATACTTAACGGTGCTTACAAAGAATATTTCGATACTAAAGATAAAAAAGTAAAAGTCAGCGGAACCTACGTGAATGGCTTAAAAGAAGGTGCCTGGACGGAATACGATGAAACCGGAAAAGTTGTAAAAGAAACCATGTGGAAGAAAGGGCAGAAGAAATAAAGATTGAAATTGGAAATTGTGAAACTTGGTTGACAAGTTAGCAAGGCATAAGTAGAAAAAATTTGCGACTTCTATATTTATCGCGCGACTCCTGTCGCGTGACAAAATTAAATATTGCACTCGTCGGGAGACTATCGCGAACAGGGTTCATCCGGTCATTCTGAGTTCATCGAAGAATGGAGCGATGGCTCAAAGTCAATAGTTGATAGGTTGAGCGGCTGGGCTACTTATCCTATTCATGTCCGTCAACATTCTTTGGTTTTGAAATTCTTACTTTTGCCAATTCAGCTGGGCTTGGATTTTTAGAGCCAAATTCATGCTTTGCAAAACACATTTTTACAAGTAATGAAATTTCTCTTCGTTCTTCCTCTGTAATGAAATCAAAATTATATTTTGAAAGCAAAGCATTGTGGGTATCGTAAAGATAAAATGAGTTTTTCTGAAGTGACACGATATAATTTTGAATCTGCTTTCTCCACTCTCTGGGACGACAGAAAATTAATAACAGTGCTATTTTATGTTTCTTTCGTGCATCAGTTTCTTTTTCAAATTGCTCATACAGTAATGGAGCAATTTTGCTTGAATAAATATCGTCTTTGAAAAATCCAACCACATTAGTCATGTTGACTTGAATTATTCTTTTTACCCTAATTTCAAATGTGTCTCCGAAATCTCCATGTAGTGTAAAACTTTGTCCATCAAAACCAGCTTCACCTTTTGCAGCAAGAATAGGAGTTAAGGCAAGAAGGACATTTGATATTTGCTCCCAGCTCCTTAATATTTCTGAAAGAATTTCCCGTTTTGCTTCAGGCTTAACATAGTCGCTATTTCTTAGCGCCCTCGCAGATGCACTAATGTTTTGCATGAGATTATGTAAAGAGTATTCTTCAAAAAATGCCTGAATACTTTGATTGTAAGGTCGCATTTGATTGTAACTTCTATCGGCATGTTGGTCTTTGATATTGTCTGGTAATCCAGAGTTGAGAACACTTTCGCTTAATTGATTTTGAGCAGATTCAATTTGTTCCTCTGTGGGTTGCCAACGAATATGTGAGAAAACATCCATGTCTCCTGTTAATCTCACCTTGGAATTTACAATATCGCAAGTTTGCTTAATATCTTTAGTTAGAATTTCTAATGCATCAAGTTTATTTCTGTCAATGCCTGTGTAGAATTCAATGATTTCGGGGCATGCAGTATAATTTTTTGAAGTGAAAATATATTCGGCAAATGCAGGGTCGCTGTGCATTCTTCTCGCTGCAAAATAATAAACCCAAAAAGCAGCTCTAAACCCAAAATCAATTTCGTGCTTTACTATAATGTTGTTGGCAGCCAAAATATCAAATACAATTTCAATTTCTAAGTCAATCAGTTTTTCATTACAATATGACTTTAGGTCCTTAATAAATTCATCTCTAGTAAATGAAAACTTATGACTCTTAATCATCTTCTCGCAAAACCTTCCAAGAACATACTCGCAATCCTTTAAATCGGGTTTGGTTCTGTATCGTGGTAAGCCATCCATGTTAAAGAGAACAAATAGAACTTTTTCAATCATGTCAGTTCTATTGATTGGACTTTCGTCAAAATATTTTTCAGCGACTTTAAGAAGCGTAAAACAATTCATCGCTGTTCTATGAATGTTCAGCATTTCCAAGTCTGAAACTACTTTTGTCAGAACTTTGTCCTCTGCTCCAATTTCTCTTACTCTGTTGTATTCAGCAACTGCCTTTCTAATTTGTGTTCGTGGTAATGCCAATAAAAAGAGTGGATGAAATTTTCTTTCAATTTTTATATCGTGTTTTTCTTTCAAAAATTTCGCATCATCAATTCTATGCATCACGATTAGTGGAATGTCTTTGTATGAATCCGACAAGTTTTTTAATTTCCTTAAACTATCAACTTCATAATTGTTCCATGAATCAAGAATGATTGCTTTTACATCAGTAATTTTCATTCCCAAAGAATCTGCTTCCCGAACTGCTGCTTTATGAATGTTGTGAGATTTAGTTTCATCGGAATCAAGATATAACCATAAGTCGCCTTTTTCCCACGCTTCACAAACCAAATAGTGAGCTAAGCATGTCATTCCAAACTGTGGTGGAGCATTGATGACAAATGAATCAGGGTTGTAAATTAATTCTGAGATGTTAACTCTCTTGGTATAATTCTCATCAGGATTTTGAGAGATTTCATTCGTGTTACTCAATACTGGTTCCAACCAAATGATAGGTTGAGTGCTGAAAGCCTTAAGTGCTTTGTCTAATCGTTCTTTAAATTTTGCTCGGAGAACTTCAAATTGAACATTGCTTTTTGTTGTTTCATTTTTACTCTGTCCTTCTGATTTTAATAGATGGTCAGTTAATTGCCTTCTGAAAGTTTTTTCAAAATCTTGAACACCGCTATATGTCCAATAATATGTTCCCAACTCAGCGACTTTTTTCTTAAACGCTTCAATTTTATCAAGTTCAGTAGTATTTATTTCACTTTTCTTTGAAGGTAGCTCATCATTAAAGTAAAACATTATTTCAATTGGTTCCTTCCTTATTATTCTGTTGTAAGCGTTATTAAATTCTTCTTCAGTTCCTGAACCTGCTTTTTTTGTTTCAGTTCCAAATTTGTTGTTCATGATTCCAACAAAAACATGGTAGTCATTACCGAGCTGCTCATTAACTACCGATTGGCTATATTCACCTATGCTTGGTCTTGTGTTATGTTCCCACATCCTTTCTTCAATCACGAAGCCAAATTTTTCACCTATGCCTTTATTTAATTCTTCAAAAACTCTTAGGCAACATTCCCTTTCGCTTTTGGTGTCGCTTGGTGAAGCAACTAATATTTTGATTACTTTTTTTTCCATCTTAGTTTGGATTTATAATGTTCATTTAAATCTGTCAATTTAAAGTTAAAACTGTCCTCAAGCCTTGCCGCCAACGCTTGTATTATCCCATTAATTTTATTCCGTTTTTTATTTATCCATTTACAATTAAATGTAAAAGTATTAACAAATATATAGCTTTCTTTTTTTAAAAAAATAATTGATTAAAAAAATATATGTTGTATTAATTCGATAAACAATGTTGAAAGTTAAAGGGGTGAGCAGCTTGTTTAGTGGTAAGATTATGGTAATATGTTTTGTTTCTGCCAGCAGGAAAAATAAAAATCCCTGCAACGCAATGTTACAGGGATACCGGACTTGTTAAGCTGCACAAGCTATTTTTCTTCTTTTTCAATCCTCCTTCTGACCGGGCGCTTGTGTTCGCTTTTACGGATGCGTCCTACTTTTTCATACTCGTTGCTGTCGTGCCCGTAAACCGAAGCCACAGCATCAACTATCCGCAGGTTCATTTCACGCAAATCGGATTCTTTCTTCAGAAAATCGTTGAGGGCAGCATCGGTCTGTGAAAGCAGTTCGTTATAGCTGTCCAACATGTTTTCGATATCCTGGATGGCTGTTTCGTAAGTGGCAACCGATAAGTTATTACCAAAATCGATGGTTGCCGAAATTGCTTTAAGTCCTGCCAGCCTTTTCTTTGCGTTATCAATAACCTTGGAAGTTATTCTTTTTTTCCTTGACATATTAAACACCTCCTTTTTTTAAGAAGCCTTTTTCCCCGGCTTCCATATTATTAACGGATATAGATTGTGAAATATTGCCTGAACGGAGAAAATATGTTTGAAGCCGGAATTGAGAAGTGGAAATTGAAGGTTCTTTATTCAGTCTTCCTGCATCTGAATTTATAAACTAAATACTTCGGTCTTTGGACTTAGACTTCTGGTTTCTGACTTTTGATGTCGGAAGCAAATACTCATGCAGTAAGACCGGAATATACCAGCTACTATCGGAATGCTTTAATGTTCTTATTGAACTTTTATTTGTTTGAACCGGTTGAATTAATGTTCGGCTTGTTTGCCAAAGCAAACAAGCCGAACGTTAAAGTAAATAAACAGAATACTTATTTGGTTATATCAACTAACTAAACATTCGGGTTGTATACTAACGAAAACAGTTTATATGGTTACATAACAGCATCGAATATGAATGATTTCTGCCTGTTCGATTTTTTAATGTTAAAATTTGGATATATATGATATTGTTTAATATATTCGTTCCATTATTAAATTAACAGTTCAGTAAATTTTTAGTAAATTTTGGGCTAAAGCCTAATTTCATTGAGTTTTATTAACCCCGACCTTAAGGTCGGGGCTATTATGAAACCCACAATTATCAAGGATTTTAGTCCTTACATAAAAAAATTACCGAACTATTGAAATAAAGAGTTTAAATTTATTATTTTGTAAAATATAAAATCTGTTTTATTTACCCAAAAAAATTCTGTCATAAAATGAAAAAGCTTTTATTTGTTTTTGTAGCGCTAATGGTTTATTCCGGTGGAAATCTTATTGCACAGGCTGATTGTTCGGGAGGGCGTTATCTTGATAGCCTTTTTTCCGTTGATGTTACAAATGATATAGTTTATGGTCATAACTATAATTACCTTGGAATTTATTCTACCTTAAAGATGGATGTTTACCAGCCGCATGGCGATGTGGCAGAAAAACGCCCTTTGATAATTATTGCTCCCGGTGGTAGTTTTATTTTTGAGGATAAACAGGATTATACAACAGTTACATTGTGTGAAAAATTTGCATCATTAGGTTATGTTACGGTAGGCATGGATTACCGTGTTGGTGTATCGCTGCCAACGCAGGCTCAATTCAGGACAGCATTGTATAGGGCAACACATGATATGCGTGCGGTAGTCAGGTATTTCAAACAGGATGCTGCTACTGTCAATACTTATAAAGTTGACACCAGCATTATTATAGTGGGTGGCAGCTCGGCAGGGGCAATTACTGCATTGCATGTGGGTTATCTCGACAAAATATCGGAAATACTTTCCCAGGATATAGATACAACCGGAATGGGTGGAGTGGAAGGCTTATCGGGTAATCAGGGGTATTCGAGCAAAGTAAATTATATTGTAAATCTATGTGGCGCATTGGGTGATACAATATTTCTTGAGCCCGGTGATATTCCTGTAATAAGTATGCACGGCACAAATGATAATACGGTTCCTTACGCATCAGGGTCGGCATTGAGTATTGTTCCTGTTGACGGTAGTGCAACTATTAAAATCCGTGCCGACCATGTAGGTGTGCAAAATCCTTTTTATTCTTTTATCGGGGCCGACCATGTGCCGTATGATTCTGGTTCAAATGCTACGTCATATATTTTATACATGGATACTACTTTTACATTTATTCGTGATAATTTGTATAACTGGATTTGCAGCGGTTATACTGATATAAACGAAAATAATTTACCTGCTTCAATAACTGTTTCGCCTAATCCATTCACCGATTATACAGAAATATATTCATCGCTTCCTTTACAGAATGCATCTCTTGAAATATTCGATATTACAGGGAAAGAAGTATTTCAATTAAATAATATTAATGATAACAGAATCATAATACACAGGAGCGGCATGCCTGCAGGAATATATTTTTATAAATTATCAGGGCAAAATAAGAAACCTGTAAGTTCCGGTAAGTTAGCGATACAGTAAGATAAATTGAATAATAATATTTGTGTATTTCAGCGCCCTTCCGAAGGTTTTCCTTTCTCTGGTGGCACTCGTTAGCTTTGTTTGTGCTCGTTTAACGAAGTGTAACGAGTGCAAATATGTACAAATTATTGCGTCATACTTAGGTTTATAGTTTATAGGTTGTGCGGCTTGTTAAGTAAAAAGTCAAAAGTTAATTGTAAAAAATATTTCTCTATCAACCTACTACTCTCAACCAAACCAGTTGCCATCAACCTATAATTGGAGTTTCCTCAGGAAAAAAGCAGGGAAAAATCAAAACGCTTTAATAGTGT
>DAOQAK010000071.1 GCA_035353855.1 Bacteroidales bacterium
TGTTCGATTTTTTACTTTTTAAAAATATTTTTATAATATTGCTGAATAGTTACAATTTTCTTTTAATAACATTCCTGTTTGTATTATCAATTTCTTGTAAGAAAGATGAAATTTCTTCGAATAACTCAACAACAACAGATAGTACTGATTATACAAGAGCGGGTATATATGATTCGAATTATATACATACAGCTTTTTCTCCTGCATTTAAAATAAATATTACTTGGGATTCCCTGAATTTATATGGATATGGGCAGGATTCTATTGATTTAAATTCAGATGGTGTGTATGATTTAATCTTTAAGTTATCTTTATTGAATTATGATAGTATACATTTATTAAATGGAGGTATGCCAAATCCTTTTCCTTATTGTGATTTGAAAACGAAGAATGGTTTTGAAATAGCAATGTATACAGAATCATATCCTATTGGATTGGGACAATATGGTTCCAAAGATTTTGTTGATACGTTAAGTTATAATAAATTAATTAATACAATTTCGAATTGGAAAAGCGGGGAAAATTCTGATTTGGTTATTTGGGGAGAAAACCCAGGTACAACAGGTTGCCCGTCATTTGGCGGATGGCATTACGTACAAGATATAAAATATATTGGTCTTCGAAAGGATGGAAATAAATATGGATGGATAGAAGCAGATTTTACAGATACATATAATCCTTTATTTATAAGCTTTGCATTGAAGAAGTAATTATATAAATATTTGCAAAAAGAGAGGGCGGGCTCTTCGAGCCCGCCCTCTCTTTAGTAAGAATATTTTTATACTTCCAAAGCTCCAATTATTTCTTTTACTGATTTTATTTTATGACGAACTAAATAATCCTGAATTCCCTGTACAATTTTAATTGATATTTGCGGGTCGATGAAATTTGCAGTTCCAATTTGAACAGCAGTTGCACCGGCCAAAATAAATTCTATAGCATCGGAAGCTCGCATAATTCCACCTAACCCGATTACCGGAATTTTTACTGCTTTTGCAACCTGCCATACCATGCGCAATGCAACTGGTTTAACGGCAGGGCCTGACAAGCCACCTGTGATTGTTGATAATACGGGTTTGCGGGTTTCAGCATTGATAGCCATTCCCAATAAAGTATTGATTAATGAAACAGAGTCGGCTCCTTCGGCTTCAACAGCTTTTGCAATGCTTGCAATATCGGTAACGTTTGGAGAAAGTTTGACTATTAAAGTTTTTTTGTATGCTTTTCTTACTGCTTTTGTAACTTCAGCAGCTGATGCGCAACTGGTGCCGAAAGCCATTCCGCCTTGTTTTACATTAGGGCATGAAATATTTAATTCAATTGCCGGAATTTTTTCAAGGTCGTTTAGTTTTTCTACGACTGCTAAATAATCTTCCAGCTTCGAACCGGAAACATTTACAATAATATTGGTATCGTATTTTTTTATTTCAGGATAAATCTTTTCAATAAAATAATTTATTCCTTTGTTTTGTAAGCCAACTGCATTAAGCATTCCAGAAGGTGTTTCGGCCATGCGCGGATAAGCATTTCCCTCGCGGGGTTCGAGTGTTGTGCCTTTGACAATTATTCCGCCTAAATGACTAATGTCAAAAAAATCTTCGAACTCGGGGCCATAACCAAATGTTCCCGATGCTGTGAGGACAGGGTTTTTAAATTCAAGTCCGTTTATATTTACTTTTAAATCTACCATTTTAATTGATTTATATTGAACACTGGTCCTTCAGTGCAAACACATTTATTTCCTTCAACTGTTTCAGTAACACAACACAGGCATGCTCCAATGCCGCATGCCATGGTGTTTTCGAGCGATACCTCGCAATCGATTTTATTTTTTTTAGCTAAAGCTGCAACAGCTTTCATCATAGGCTCGGGGCCGCAGCAATAAATTTTTTTGAATTGGTTTACATTTTTGAAAACAGAATGTCCGGTTACCAAACCTTTTTCACCTTTTGAACCATCTTCAGTAATTAAAAATATTTTCCCGCACTTTTCGTATTCTTTTATTTCCGATAAATCGCTGTGAGTTCTTGCTCCGATCAATGTTGAGACTTCAATATTTTTTTTGTTTAAATATTTTGCAAGGTAAAGTAATGGTGCTACTCCGCAACCGCCACCTACAAGCAATACAGGAGATTCTGGTTGAAGTGAGAATGTATTTCCAAGTGGATACATAACATTTAAGAAATCACCTTTTTTATATTCGCGAAGTTTCATTGTAGCCGGTCCAACACATTTGATGTAGAATGAAATTGTGTTTTTTTCGAAGTCGACATCATGGGTACTTAAAGGCCTGCGTAGAAATGTTGTTGGTGAATTTTCTACAAGCACTTCAGCAAATTGCCCAGGTAAAATTTCGGGAAGCTTGACAGGTGCTTTTAATGTGAGCAAAAAATGAAAGGCATTCAGCTCACGGTTTTCTATAACTTCAAGGTCTTGTACAAATTTTTTCATTTTCAAATATAAAAAAAATGCCCCTAAAGGGGCAGTGATTATTCTGTTTTTTCTTTTTCTTCCACTTTTACTTCTTCGTCAAACTTCAGCATATTCAACGATTGCAGAAGGTTGTACCACGATAGCATTTTTCGCATATCCGAAACATATACACGTTCTTTATCATAATCGGGAAGAACTTCGGCAAGGTATGCTCTAATTTTTGCATCATCCGATTTTGGGTCGATACAAGGTTTTCCATTTTCTTTTTCAAATATTTTTTTGAAAACATCTTTTAAAGGAATATCCTTATCTGTAGTGAAAACGCTGATATCTTCCAATGCACTTACTTTGTCGGAAACATAAACGGGGAAACGTTTTTTATCAATGAGCGATTCAACAATAAGTCCGTTCTTTGTTTGCCCGATTGACATGAACAAACCACTCTTTCCCGAAACCGACATAATTTTACTTAAATCCATAGTCAAATATTTTTACAAAAATATTAAATATTATTTTTCGATTTTAAATTATTTTAAAGTTTTTATATTCGCCTAATCTCCAGCCTGTTTTCTTTTCGAGCCAATATAGGAAACGTGCTTTCATAGAAAATTTTTTCTTTGTAGGATCGAACGAAAAATTCCAGTTTTTATTGTTGATGCGTTGCTGCATTACCTGCGGATGAGTTCCTGAAAACCTTGCCAGCGAATCGATTTGTGAATAATCGAATTCATTTATTTTGGGAATATTCTTCTCCATCCATTCATCATTGTGCCACATTTTGTTGAAGTGTTGTTGCTTGGCTTGCTGCAATTCGGGTGGTTTAACCCAACCATAATGATAAATAAATGCATCAACAGGTTTTACTTTTATAAGTTTGTTGTTTTTGCGAAAGCCTTGTGCATCGCGGAATGATGTAATTCCTTTATCGTATTTCACAATGCGTATCTCTCGTTTGTACCACCTTCGTGAATCCCCGATGTAATCATAAGAGCCATAAAAATGCAGGTAATTAAAGAGCAGTCCTTCCACATTTTTATCGTCTTTCCATTTTTTCATCGCATCGAAAATTGCCGGATAGTATTTCTCATGAACCACTTCATCACCTTGTATATAAAATGCCCAGTCGGTATCAGGTGATATTGCTGCAAAAGCTTTGTCAGTCTCAACTGCAAGCACACGGCCACCTTCGCGTAGCGAATCGTCCCAAACTGTTTCGATAATTTTTATTTTTGTCGAGTTAATAGATTTTACCAGTTCGAGTGTTGCATCTTCCGATTTCCCTACAGCCACAACAAATTCATCGCATAATGGAAGAATAGAAGTAATGGCTTCAATTATAGGATAATCGAATTTTATTGCGTTGCGGACAAATGTGAAACCGATAACTTTCATTGGTGGGTTATGTTAATTGATTGTGTATTATTTGTTGTAAAGAACTTTATCAATGTGCAAAGATTTTTGAACTATTTCCAAAATGGAAATAGTTGCGTTTTAATTTAAGTTGTTTCCATTTTGGAAATAACTGCTTCCTGTTTAAGCTCACCTGTTTCAAAAATATTTTTTTAATGTTTACTTATTGCAGGTACTGCGACACCAAATAAACCAGCCATTGCTTTCTGTGTAAGCCAAAAAGTTTCGCCTTCGTAAAAAACTTCTATTTTAATATTTCCTTGAGGAGTGGTGTAAAATATTAATTGGTCGTTCTGCATAATTTTTATTCTAATATTTTAGCTTCAAATAAGCATATCAAAGATAATCGAATTTTATTGCATTGCGGACAAATGTGAAACCGGTAACCTTCATTTAATTTTTATAAATAAGTTGATAAGTTGACAAGGCATAAGAAGAATTTATTTTTCCAAACATCTTGGTAACATTGCAAGAAAAGGAATACATTTATCATAATCCAGTTCATAGTAATTTACGCCAAGATTAATATTTTTATAGTACTCAGATTGATTTTCCTTGTAATATTTTTCGGAAGGGATATTCCAAAATAATTCTCCGAGTTTTTGAGCAATAAACCATTTCTCTATAAGTCTAGCTGCACGGCCATTTCCGTCACAGAAAGGATGAATGTGCGCAAATACAAGATGGATGAATGATGCAAAATAAAAAACTTCTTCTGTTGAAATTTTTGCATTAAATAATTCATGGATATCTTCAAAAAACAATTTCATTTTTTCTTTTACAAATTCCGGTTCTATTGACAAATAAACCAATCCATCCTGTTCGAATACGCCAACCTTTTCATTTCGGTATTTCCCCCTGTTTGCGGCGCTGACTAAAGTTTTAGAAAATATTTTATGACAGTTCAATAAATTAATTTCGTTAAGTGTATTGTTCTGGGCGAATTCATAAGCTGCAATTAAATTTTCAATTTCCCGGATTTCTTTTTGAGGATGTTTGATTTGACTGGAGAGTTTATAATTCATGAATGAATTAAGGTCGACCGAGTTTCCTTCAATGTTTGATGAGTAAACAGCCGATGCCTGAATATTATAACCAAGGTTCCCGTTTATTTTTTCAAAACCAAAATCTCTGATCAGCTCACTAATCCTGTGGCCTATCAGTTTTTGGTATTCGGGAAAATATTTTTTATTGGAAATATTCATACTAACAAATTCAGGAATTTATTGCTTTTTTATTTTGTTTAATTTTTTCTATTTTATCTGGATTCAATAAGCTTTGTCTTTTTGTATTAAGTCTTTGCTGAGAAATATTGATAGATTCAGTTAATTCGATTAAATCATAATCGGGTTTGGGAATAAAAAGGTCTTCTTCAACGGTTTCAAGTTTTTTTATTGTGGCTTTGATTGCGTGTTCTGATTGGTCAATGCCAATCCATTTTCTATTATTAGTTTGAGCTGATTTTAATGTAGTTCCCGAACCGCAAAAGCAATCCAGTACAATACTATTCACATTTGAAGAAGTTTTAATTATTAAATCTAATAGCTCTGAATTTTTTTCTGTTGGATATGTTGGATATTGCGGGTCTTTATACTCCCATATATCCTGAATTCTTTTTCCTTCACGTTCATCAGCGTATATAATTTTACGCGGGTTTCCTGTAGATGACCATTCAATTAATCCTTCTTTATCCCATTGTTCTAATGTTTCCACATTGACTCTCCAGTGTCTTCCTTTCGGAGGAAGAATTCCTTTAAACGGAAGATTTGATTTTCCATTTTCAGTTTCGCCGGGTGCATGAATTGGAACGGTGGTATATCTTCTGCCTTGCTTATCTGTTTTAGGAAATAATTTTTCAAAATCTTTTTCTGTATATTTTTCCCGGGGCTCATTCCAAATTGGATTTGCAGATTTTGTGTAAAACAATATTAAATCTTTAATATTTCCATAACCAATTCTGTCAAAATTTTTAGGATTACATTTAATTCTGGTTATATCATTTCTGAAATTTTCAATTCCGAAAACTTCGTCCATCATTACTTTAACGTAGTGTCCGATTTTATAATCGATGTGCAAATAAATAGAGCCTTGCTCAGATAGTAATTCTTTTAATAAAAATAATCGTTCTTTTAAAAAATTTATAAAATCTTTTCCTTTGAGAATATCTGTATATGCAACATCTCCATTTTTTGAATTACTTATAGTCGTAGCTCTTCCATCGGTTATTGTGAAATTTCCACCAGTGGCAAATGGAGGGTCGATATATATTAAATCAATTTTACCTTTTAATTTTTTTTCATTTAAAAGATAATTTATCCCTTCAATATTTTCAGCCTGTATTAATAAATTTTTTTGCATATTGTTAAAGTTGATATAAAAATTCGCGAAGAACTAACGCACTCATGATATTATAATTTTTGTATGTTTCCGTTATAGATTTATACATTTTGTTATTTCCTTTTATATACAATACTCCATCTAAAATAGCAATTTTTATTGCATTGACTTTTTTGTTTCGACAGTACTTATTGCATCGTTAAATTGAGCATTTTGATGCCCGCCAAAATCGGTTAAAAATTTTGCTTCACCTATTACATATTTGCCATTAAAACGTGCAACGAAATCAAGCCCTTTGTTGTGATGGTACCCTAATTCTTTTTCTGCAAAATCCATCATCGATTTATCACTACCATCTAAAATCGCATCTTTCTTATCAGAAAGAAATGTGTTCAAATTAACAGGAGTAATGCCAAGCGATTTTTTTCTTAACCATTCCCGGAACATTGGACCAATCTGGCGATTAGTTTCTTTAGGCTCGCTGCAACGTTCGTATAGTTTATTAAGTCCTAACTCGTATATTCTTCCACAAATACGATTTATTGTACGTGGGTTTCTATCTATTGAAGAATTATCTCTTTTTAAATATGCGATATAACTATCCTTAATTGGAAATAACTCAAGTTTTAAAAGCTCATGAATAAGCAAATCATTATTTTTTTGTTTAAAAGCCTTTTCAACACAACCCCATGCTTTTTCGTTTATTTCTCTAATTCCTTCTGGTATTGTTGGATATACGTGAAATAGATCATCTAAATAAGATTTTTGATTTGCATAATCGATACTTAATGATATCCATTTATTCATAAATCGCTTTTTTATTTTGTCATTTATTTGCTTACTTAATTTTTTTAAACCCCCGTATAATTAAAAGGTGTAAGCTTTTTCAACTCTTTTTTTATTTTATCGGAAACTTTTAGCGTATCAATAAATTTATGAATATTTTCTTTAGTGATTTTTTCGTTGTTACGTGTTAAATCTTTCAAAGCCTCATAGGGCTTGGGGTATCCTTCGCGACGTAAAATGGTTTGTATGCCTTCGGCAACAACAGCCCAGTTTTCTTCAAGCGCATTTTTAATAGCTTCTTCGTTTACTAAAAGTTTGTCGAGCCCTTTCAACAGAGAGTTGTATGCAATGACCGAATGAGCAATGGGAACACCAATGTTTCGTAAAACAGTGGAATCCGTTAGGTCGCGCTGTAAGCGCGACACAGGCAGCTTTGCCGATAAGTGCTCAAGCAGCGCGTTGGCAACACCAAGGTTTCCTTCCGAGTTTTCAAAGTCGATAGGATTAACTTTATGTGGCATTGCTGATGAACCTACTTCTCCTTTTTTTATTCTCTGGTTGAAATATTTCATCGAGATGTAAGTCCACATGTCGCGGTCAAGGTCGATGAGAATTGTATTTATTCTTTTCAGGTTGTCGCAGAATGCAGCGAAGTTGTCGTAATGCTCAATTTGCGTAGTAGTTTGCGAGCGGCTCAATAATAATTTTTCATTCACAAACATGTTGGCAAAATTCACCCAGTTGATTTCAGGGTATGCTGCATGATGTGCATTAAAATTTCCGGTTGCTCCGCCAAATTTGGCAGAGAAAGGAATTGCGGATAATTGTTTCAACTGAATTTTTAAGCGCTCAGAAAAAACTTTTATTTCTTTCCCTAGTCGGGTGGGCGATGCAGGCTGTCCGTGCGTATGCGCAAGCATCGGGATATTTTTCCATTCGTTTGCAAGTGCGTCAAGTTTGTGAACAATAGTGTCGAACAAAGGAGTTATGAAACGTTCAAAGCATTCTTTCAGCGACAGCGGAACGGCAGTATTATTAATGTCTTGCGATGTTAGTCCGAAATGTATGAACTCGGAATATTTTTCAAGTTTTAATTTTTTGAAAGCTTCTTTCAGAAAATATTCAACAGCTTTAACATCGTGGTTGGTGATTTTTTCAAAATCTTTTATCTTGTTTGCATCGGCAATACTGAAGCTTTCGGTGATTTTCCGGAGCTTTTTAAAATCCTCTTTTTTGAAACTCTTAAGTTGTGGTAAAGGAATTTCGCATAACGAAATAAAATATTCCACTTCAACAAATACGCGGTATCTGATTAATGCGAATTCTGAAAAATAATTGGCAAGACTTTCGGTATGTTTTCGGTAACGCCCGTCAACAGGCGAAATGGCGGTTAATTCTTCGAGCTTCATTGTAAATATGTTTTAGGCAAATATACGATAACATTTTTTTATTTTTTATAAAGCGGAGATTTATTTTATTGTGTTTTTGATTTGTTCGTTTGGGCTAAAGCCCTTAATAATTAAATTAGTTACCACGACCTAAAGGTCGTGGCTATTGGAGATAAAAAGTTATAGGTTGTTTTTAGCTTAAATATTAAAAGAATATTGTAAAAATATTAGAATAATATGAGCGATGGATAGGCAAATCAGCGAGGTCAAGGTTGGTGTGAATGTTGAAATGTTTAGAATTCTTGCAAAGTTCCACAATTTTGGAATGTCTTTGCATAGCAATTCTTGCATTTCAACAGGGCGGGCAGAAGTTCGGCGGCGAATGATTTGCCTTGATTCTTTGGTGCTTTCTCATCTAAGGAGAAAGCACACTAAATAATAAATATTCAAAATAATATTGAATAAAAATAAATACATTTGTAAAAACGCTTTAGTCATATGCGAAAGATAAGTAATCCTTATAGGAAAATACCCGGTTATAATTGCTTTGGTTGTTCGCCCGATAATAAAGATGGTTTGAGAATGCAATTCTTCGAAGATGGCGATGAAATTGTTTCGGAATGGGAACCATCTCATGGTTTCGAAGGGTATGTAAATGTTGTGCATGGCGGTATTCAGTCGACATTGATTGATGAAATTGCCTGCTGGGTTGTACTGATAAAATATAAAACCGGTGCCGTTACTGCACGTCTTGATGTGCGAATGAAAAAGCCTGTAAATGCGCATAAAGGCAAGCTTACCTTAAAAGCAAAACTTGTTGAAGTGAAAAGAAGGATTGCCGAAGTGGTTGTTGAATTATACGATGGCGAAGGAACCCTTTGTACGACAGGAACAGCATGGTATTATGCATTTCCGCATGACGAAGCTGTTAAATCGTATTGTTATCCCGCAGATTATAATGAGTTCTTTAATGAAGAGTAATGGCTTTATTCAAAAATTTTTCGTTAGGATTTGAAACATACATCGATGCACATAAATTCATTGTGAAGAATAAACTATGGGCTTATGTGCTATTGCCGGGCATTATCAACCTTTGTTTAATTGTTCTGATTTTTTTTGCAGGCCTATTTTTTTCAAAGCAAATAACCGATTGGTTTTTCAATTTTGTCGGTATTACAGGGAATGAGCAGGGGGTGTTATCATATTTGTTTTCGGCATTTTATTTTATCATGCGTTTGCTGATACAAGTGTTTTTTTTCTATTGTTATTTTTCAATTTATAAATACCTGGTGTTGGTAATAATGTCGCCTGTTTTGGCAATACTTTCCGATAAAACTAGTAAAATTATTACAGGTCGCGAAGTGCCATATACATTCAGTTTGTTGATGAATGATATTTTTCGTGGACTTGCAATAGTACTGCGAAATATTTTTATGGAATTACTTTTTATTGTGATTTGTTTTTTTCTAAGCTTTATCCCCATTGTGGGATTTGTGATTCCAATATTTTTATTTTTTGTAAGTATGTATTTTTATGGCTTCTCAATAATTTATTATTCGCACGAATGTTATCGGCTTAAGATTAGTGAGAGTGTTAAATTCATCAGGAAAAACAAAGGTTTCGCAATAGCCAATGGATTTATGTTTTATATATTGTTGTTAATCCCTTTGGTGGGATTGCTTGTTGCACCTTCGTATTCAGTGGTTGCAGCTACAATAGGAGTGAACCGGATATTAAAAAATCAAAAATGAAAGAAAAGAAATTACAGATTACGGCTGTATCATACCTGAATACTTTACCTTTTGTATATGGAATAGATTATTCGGGGATATTAAAAAATTTTAAACTTTCGCTTGAAGTTCCGTCAAAATGTGCTGAAAATTTTAAAAATGGGAAAGCGGATATTGCACTTATCCCGGTAGGAGCATTATTGCAACTGAAAAATTATAAATACATTTCCGACTATTGTATAGGGAGCAAGGGAAATGTCAAAACTGTTTTACTGCTTTCGCAAATTCCTTTGCAGGAAATAAAAAGTATTTATCTTGATGAACACTCTCTGACATCGGTAAACCTGGTAAGAATCCTGGCAAAGCATTTCTGGAATATAAATCCGGTATGGATTGATTCCAATAAAATGATGCAGGGAAGTATGCAGGATATGGAAAGCCTTGTTGCTATTGGTAATAAAACGTTCCAACTGGAAAAAAAATTTAAGTATGTTTACGATTTATCAGATGAATGGCTTAAGTTTACCGGCTTGCCTTTTACTTTTGCATGCTGGGTTATGCGTGATGATTTGTCATCGGAGTTTATAGCGCCATTTGTAAATACACTGAAGTGGGGCTTGGCGCATAAAAAAGAATCCATCGAAAAACTTTTTAATCCTTCAGAATTTCCGGGGATTGATATTTATTCTTATCTTGAGAAAAATATTGATTTTGATTTCGATATACAAAAACATAAAGCACTTGAAATTTTTATCGATTATATGAAAAATAGATAATGGAAAATGTGAATTTGATAAATATTTTAAGAAAATTAACGGATATTTTTTATTTTAGCACAATAATAACAAAGTACATCCTATGAAATATCCATGCAAACTTAAATTTGCGTCAACCGTGATGAATAAATTCAAAAAGGAATTTCATTCGGAATTTACTTTAGCATGGATATTCACGAGCAAGCTATTGTTGCGCCCCGATGAATATCGGGGGTGGGGCGAGCCTGCCCGACTGGCAAGGCGGGTAACAAAAAATATCATTTCAGATAAAATACAGATTTTATATACATTTTAATTTTTATATAGATGAAAAAGAGCATATTCATTTTAATATTTTTTGCTTTTATAAATACTGCTTTTACTTCTGCTGAAGCAACAACCATCACAAAATATTCTGAATCGCAATCACCTTACGGGAAAAAGAAAAATTTCAAAAAGATGAAAGCTTATTTCAGGTATAGAGATGCTGATTATAATGGGGCTTTGCGCATCCTAAGAGAAATTTATGAAAAGAATCCTGCCGATGCAAAAACAAATTACATGATGGGGAAATGTTATGTTCAGCTCCAGGAAATGGATAAAGCAATTTCGTTTTTGAATAAATCAATTTCATTGAAAGCAGATATCGATAATGACGTTCATTATTATTTAGGACAAGCTTATCAATACCAGGGGAAACTCGACAGCGCAATTACTGAATACACTACTTACAAATCGAGTTTGAAACAAGAAAAACTTAAATATGACCCTGTTGTTGATTTACTGGAACAAACTCAGACTGCAAAAAATTTAATGGCTCATCCGGTTAATGTTACAATAAAAAATCTTGGTGCTGAAATAAATTCAGAATACGATGATGCAATGCCATCAATAACGGCTGATGGAAAAACATTGATATTTACATCGAGAAGACCCGATACGAAAGGTGGAGCCATTGACCCAAATACAGGTCAGTATTATGATGATATTTATATTGCTACATGGAATGATGAAAAGAATAAATGGAGTTCATCTGAAGATGCAGAAGGAGAGCTGAACACAGCAGGTCATGATGCGTGCTTAAGTATTTCACCTGACGGCTCAATTATTTTTGTTTACCGAAATATTGCTAAAGTTACAGGTAGCGGAGATATTTATTATTCAGTAAAACGTCCAGACGGAAAATGGAGCAATCCTAAAAATATTGATAAACCTATAAATACATCATTTTTTGAAAGCTCTGCATGTCTTTCTCCCGATGGCAACACATTGTATTTTATTAGTGAACGCAATGGCGGAAATGGAAATGCTGATATCTGGAAAAGTAAAAAACTTGGAAAAAATTTATGGGCAAAACCCGAAAACCTTGGTCCTGTAATTAATACAATTGAAGATGAACTGGGCGTATATATTCATCCCGATGGGAAAACATTATTCTTTACATCCAAAGGTCATAACAGCATGGGTGGTTACGATGTTTTTATGAGCAGGATGAATCCTGATTCTACATGGTCGGTACCTGTTAATTTAGGCTATCCTATTAATTCAACAAAAGATGAATTGAGTTTTGTTTTAACCACAGATGGGAAAAAAGCATATATATCGAGTCGTAAAGAAAACGGACTTGGCGGAGCAGATATATATGAAATTGATATGACAAAATATTTTTATCCTATAGGAATTGATGGGAAAGTTGAAGAGAATATTGTGGAAACAGAGCTCTCGATTTTAAAGGGTACTGTTATTGAATCAAATTCAGCACAGCAGACAGAAGCAGAAATTGTTATCAAAGATGTTGCTACAGGAAAAGAGACCAAAATAGAATCGGATGATAATGGCGATTATTTTGTAACCTTAAAAGGAAATAAAGATTATGAGATTTCTGTAGCTAAAGAAGGTTATAAAAAATATAGTGAAAAAGTTACTCTTCCTTATGATAAAACAAAAACCTATACTCTTGTAAAACTTATTGTTCTTGAAAAACTGCCTGAAGAGAAAAAAGAGTAAGTTGCAAGTCTAAATTTATTTAAAATTTAAATGGACGAATTACCAGGTGTAAACCCAATTCTTCCATCCACATACAAAAACCTACCATCTACAAATTAATGATTGTTTTGTAAAAATTATCTTTTTTACTTAGCAACTTATTATTTAATTATTTATACAAACAATATTTTTTTTGATTAATAGAATAAGTGTAACTTATATTGTTTTTATAATAATAAAATATATTAAAAAAACCGGAGCAGGTTAGCAGACCTGCATCCGGCTTCTTGCGAAATCATACATTTAGTAATAAAACCAAATGCTCTGCTAAGATAATAAATATTTCCTTCAATAATCTATTATTAATACATGATTATTACGCCAGGTTTACCTATATGTGTGTACATTATTTTAATGTAAATATAAGGTTTACATAATTGCCAATAAGTCATACAAAAAGGATTGACTGCGAAAGTGGAAAAAAATAAATCATTTTATTAAATTTAAATTATTAAAAGATGAAAAATTTCGAAAAAGATCAAATTCAGAATTTAGACAAAATTCTTGGTGGAGATGTTGTTATTACTATATCTGGAGTTTTGGATGGCATTAAAGACAATACTGATTTGTCTATTAAAGTAGAAAAGAAAGCTTAATTCTGAAATGCTATAAGACCTTCTTAAAAAATAAGAAGGTCTTATTTGATTTATTAGTTAAATAATGTTGAAGAAATATATAATTAAATTTTGTGGAACAAGTAGGTGTACAAAATGTAAAGTGTACAAAGAAAAATAATGTAACTAATAAAAGCGAAAAAGCGAAGATAAATATCATGATAAATAACGATTTTTTTTAATATAGATAAAATTGAATGAAGAATTTTTTTAAAATAATCTGGATTTGTATTTTATTATCATCTTGTATACGTTTCCCTAAAAATACAATAGCTGAAAAAAATCAGATAATTGATTCTGAAGGAATAGACACAATTCCATCGCCATATAATGAGGATAACAAAATATATATAACAAACAGAACTTTTGTTTACCAAGTATATCAAAATAATATTAATAGAAAATATAATTTTATTATAGAACTAAAGGTGATCCCGGGTTCATGTAATTCTGGGCAAACCAAAATAAAGTATAAATATTTTTACCGAAAAGAAGAATTAACGCCGGATGAAATTATTGCTTTTGAATATTCTGATTCTCTTGGTGGTTATTGCAGACAAGAAATAACTGGTGTAATTGAAAATAATATAGAAATATGGTTGCATCCACCAAGAACGAAAACATTAATTAAATTAGAAAAAGCGCCATTTCCTGAAATTAAATTTAATTCTAAAGAATGGAATGAAACTCTTGTCATTCCTTTTGGAAATTATAAGGAAATAGGTTTAAGTGGTAGTATAATTAAATGGAATTACAAAATAGATTCTATAAAATATATTCACGACACTATTCCATATTATTGTTCTATTAAAGCTGTAGCAACCTCAAAAAAAGGCGGACGAAATACATTAGATGCAGTATTTAAAGCAGATTCAGGAATGGTTAAATTAAATTATTTTTTTGAAGATAAATCAACAGTAAAATTTGTTTTAAAAGAGATTAAATGATAGTCGTTCTATCATATAATGGTGATGCGGGCACTACACCTGTTTTGGAGTGGTTGCAGCGCATGAATCAAAATTTTATGCGAATTAATCTGGAAGATGAAGATTTTCATAATATTTCAGTTTCATTAGGAAAAGAAAATAAGATCACCTTAATATTAAAAAATGGTAAACTTCTGGATATTGCAAATGTTGATTATTTCTTTTATCGCGGAGGTACGATTCCTTTTTATTTACCTGAAAACAATAATACTGATATTGCTTCAGATGCCATGGAAACTCATCTTCGATTTGAGTATAAAACATTAATAAATTTTTTTTATAAAGAAGTTTCGAAAAAATGTTTAGGTAATTTATTATTAAATCCAATAAATAAATTAGATCAGATAGTATATGCCTTAAAAATTGGATTAAAGGTGCCTGAAACATTAGTATGTAATAAAAATAAAAATCTAAAAGATTTTTTTCATTCGCACCATTCGATTATAACTAAATCTATACAAGAGAATATTTTACCACAAACTTTAACGGATTGTTTTAATTTAAAACCTGAAATCATAGATGTTAAAGAGGTTCCTGATATTTTTTTTCCTTCATTGTTCCAGGAGTTCATAAATAAAAAAATGGAAATTAGAACTTTCTATCTGGACGGGTGCTTTTATTCATTAGGGATGGTTCTGAATTCTAACATGAATATTTGTGATGATTATAGAAAACATACAAATGAACTGAGATATTTTAGATACAATTTGCCTGTACAAATTGAAAATAAATTGCATAAGCTAATGCGTTTTTTTAAATTAAATATAGGGTCAATAGATTTAATATTATCAGATGACAATGAGTACTATTTTTTAGAAATAAATCCTACAGGACAATATGGTTGGGTATCTGATTATGGTAATTACTGTATTGAAAAAAAGATAGCAGAGTTCTTGGTTAATAAAACAAAAAAATGAATAGCAATTTACCGGTTGTATATAAATTTGTTAAAATCATTAGCAAAAAAGGAATTGACAGTATTGATATATTTTGTAAAAAATATAATGATAATGATTACAGAATAAAGCGATTTTATAAACATATTATTTTTATAAAATGAACAGATTATTTCCTGGAATTATCCCCGTAAAAGGTTATAAGCATACAGCTTTTTATGATTTAGACAGACAAAAATATATTAGGTTGTTAAATGAAACTTTCACTTTGAATAATATTAATAAAACTTCATTATCATACAATGTAATTGAAAATATAAGACACGATTCGTTTTTGCTCCTTAACCAAAACGATATGTTAATAAATAATACGGACATATGTAATGAATCGAGGATAGAATATATTCAAAATTATGAATGGGATACACCATCACTTATTTCTAATGCAATAATTGAAATAAGTGAAACAAATAAATTAATGAGTATAGAATTATTTAAGAGACTTATTGAATGCTTGTCTTTTATGATCGCAAATCATATTCATATAAATATTTCATGTGATAATATTTGTATGAAAGATCTGGAAAAATTATTTGAAGTTTTGAATGAAAGCCATATACAAACTATTCAAATAACTCTTCCATATAATGAAATGCTTTATTCTGATGAATTTGGTGAATTAATAATTAATAACGGGAAAATTATTTTCGCGATAGTAGAGAATAGTCCAATTAACGAAAGTTATAGGAATAAACTTTTTTTTATTCAAAGAAAATTAAAATACACTAATAATCTATGCCCGGAAAATTTCAGAGTGAATGTGTTTTTATATTCAGAATCATTAAAATACAATACGTATTTTAATAAGAAAATTTATATTGACAAATTTGGAAATATTAAAAATTCTCCTGAAAGCATAAAAAGTTTTGGCGTATTTCAAAAAATAATAAATTTTGAAGATTTTTATGAAAAAATAAAAAGTGATGATTTTTGTGAGGTATGGAAAAGCAATAAGGATTCATGCGAAACCTGTAAAGATTGTGAGTATAGATATATGTGTGTTGATAACCGTATTCCAGTTAAAATTGGCGAAAATCATTGGCGCTATGAGAGTGACTGTAATTACAATCCGTATTTGGGGAAATGGAAAAGTGAATAAGGTTCTATAACATTGGAGCAATAGAGGTAATATATATTTTTTAATACCTAATTCCTCCTTGGAATTATGAAAATGCTTAAAATAAAAAATATCAAAATTCCCAGATATAAACCCAAACCTGCAACTTATAAGTTAAATGTTACCATTTGTAAAATAGTGCTTGCTAATTTAAAATTAAATATTTTATTTTGTAGCTTTATGAAGATTTATTTATTGTTTAACTAAGAGCCTGTTTAAAATTTTGTTAGAATAAAAGAAAAAGGGTATCGCAAACCGA
>DAOQAK010000072.1 GCA_035353855.1 Bacteroidales bacterium
TTTTTAACCATTGGGTTGTTAATTATTTTTTCTATTTTTGTTCAGCATTAGTATAGTTATCAGAAGTTAAATGGATGAATTAAAATTGTAAAAAAAGTATTTCTTGCATTTTCGTTTCTTTTATTATATATTTATGCTTTATTTTTTTAAATCATTATTATGAGAAAAATTTATTCTTGGAAAAACAATTTTCCGGTTAAGGAAAAAGTATTTTCACTGTTCTTAATATTAATGACTGTGCTGGTGCAACAGTCATGTATTAAAAAAGATGATTTTGATTTTAAGAAAATGGCCAGTTTTGAATATTCGCCCAATTTAGTGGCTCCGATTATTCATACCAGCCTGACAATGGATGATCTACTGGCGTCAAATCAACTGATCCATGAGGATGCAAATAACTTTCTTACATTAATATACCGGACAACGGTATTTTCTAAAAAGATTGATGAATTAATTGATATCCCGAATCAAACAATAAATACTTCTATTAATTTTTCAACTGTTTCAATTCCGGCAGGAGATAGTTTAATAATGCCAACTTATACAACGGCTTATACTTTTAATTCATCGAATGGTGAAAGATTTGACAGTATATTCATTAAATCGGGAGTGCTTGATTTTAATATAAATGGGGATGTTAATCATAATTTAAAAATTAATGTTAATATTCCTGGCTTATTAAAAAATGGGCAAAGCTTTAAAAAAATAATTAACTATAACTATACGGGATCATTACCTGTAACAATCCATAATAATTTTGATTTAAGTGGATATAAATTAACATTTAGTTCGGGAAATAATATTAATATAAATTATGATTTAACCGTATATGGCGATAATAATTCTGATTACTCTCCATATAATTTAAATATGGGAGAGTCATTTACTGATATCGGATTTAATATGATTTTTGGATTCATGGGCACGATAGATTTAGACTTTAACCAGGATTCTGTTGATGTAAGTATTTTTAATAATACGTTGTCAGGGTCAATATATCTTGCTGATCCTAAAGTCAGGCTATATTTAAATAATTCTTTAGGCTTGCCGATAAATTTTACAATAAACACTCTGGCTGCAATGTCTTCTTCAAATACAGTTCTTGTTACGCCATTTGTAAATCCATATCCCTGGCAAATTAATTATCCCTCGTATTCCGAAATAGGACAAAGTAAAGAAACGATATTTACATTGGATTCAACAAATTCAAATATACGGCAGGCTGTAAATATTTCACCACAATATTTTTCATGCATTGCTAATGCTCAGGCAAATCCTCTTCCGAATAATCCTCTGACAGATAAAAATTTTGTTATTGATACCAGTAAAATTTCGCTTGATGTAGAAGTGGAAATACCTTTTCATGGTTCTGTTTCTGATTATGCACTTCAGGATACTGTTGATTTTAGTTTGAGCGAAGATATTGAGAAAATAGATTGGCTAATATTCAGGGTGAATACCTTAAATGGCTTTCCTTTAGATGCAACCATGCAAATATATTTTGTTGATTCTTTGGAGAAAAAAATCGATTCACTATTAGTTCCGGAAGAACAGGTTATCACTTCCGGAGTGATAGGACCGGCTCCCGATTATAAAGTAGTTTCACCCACTCATAAACTTACAACAGATAAAATTAGCCACGACCGTTTGATGAATATGATCAATGTAAAGAAAATATATATTTATTCAAAACTCGAAACAGCCAATAGCGGAAATACGATTATAAAAATGTATTCCGATTATAATATTGATATTAAAATTGGTATTCAGGCTCAAATTAAAACTACTGTTGTTCCTTCTAACAATGATTAAGCATATGAAAGTCATAAAAATAATATCTGTAAAATGTATCATTATATTTATTCTTATAGCAGGATATAATCAGCAAAGTTTTTCGCAACAGGATAATATGATTCATCTTTTGCCGGTAATTCCGCAATCGGCGTATACCAATCCTGCATTTAAGCCTAAAGCAAAATTCTATATAGGCTTTCCTGCACTTTCTTCTGTTTATGGAGGATTGGCACATAACGGTTTTGCTTATCGTCATTTAATTCAAAGGCGTGCTGATGACTCACTGGAACTTCGCATGGATAACATGATCGGCAAACTTGCAAATACTAATTATGTTTCAGCCAATGTTTCGGAAGAAATTTTGGCATTTGGTTTCAAAGCCAGGAAAAGCTATTTCAGTTTCAGTTTATCCGAAAAAATTACTTCCCGTGTAGGGTACCCGAAAGATTTAATTTCATTATTATGGAAAGGAAACAGTCAATTTATTGGTGAAACAATGGACCTGAGCGGAATAAATATTAACGCTGCGGCTTACCATGAAATATCCATAGGTTATATGCATGATGTACGAATTAAAAATCAGAATTTTGTTTTTGGCGGAAGAATAAAAATGCTCAGAGGATTAATGAATGTTTATACTCAAAAAAACGACCTTACTATTGGCATTGACGATAATGATTATGCCCATACAACCAATACCGGTTTCCAGGTAAATATGTGTGTCCCCGATACATTAGCAATGAATATTGATAGTATTAATGGGAAGGATACGATTAATGAAGATTTTAATTTCAATCCAGTAGATTTTTTTACCAATAATTCAAATAAAGGATTCGGTATTGACCTGGGTGTTTTTTATAAATTGAACAGTAGCTTTTCTTTCGGTGCAAGTATTGTTGATTTGGGCTATATCAAATGGCAGACGGGTGGCGGATCTAGTGTAAGGAATTATTCCAGCAATGTTCAGGATTTTGTATTTTATGGTATTGATTTCAATGATTTTTTTGGGAAAGATGATTCTATTGTCAAGGAGAATTTTAATGAGGCAATGGATTCCATTGCTGATATTTTCAATGTTTCTACTACTAAAAATAGTTATAAGGCCCCTTTGCCAACCAAAATATATCTGACAGCAATTTATACTATTACCAAACACGACAAAGTTGGGTTATTAATGCGGGGCGATTTTTTTAATAAGCGCCTTTATCCTTCATTCACGGCTTCGTATAACAAATGGTTTGGAAATATGTTAAGTGCTGGTGTCAGTTACTCTGTGATGAACAGAAGCTATATGAACCTTGGTTTTGCCATGGCGTTTAACCTTGGTCCATGGCAAACTTATGTTGCTACAGATAATATTTATTGCCTTTTTGACCCTGAAGGTGCACGAACAGCAAATGTTCATTTTGGAATAAATTTTATTTTTGGTTATAAAGAAGCCAAACCGAATTATAGCCTTTTAAGAGATACTCCAAAGGAATCCCTAAAATAATGGTTTTATATTTTACTTTATTTGCTTCCTAATGATGTAAAAGCATTTGGGTTAACCTGTTGTGTAATAATTTTTTTGAAAAAATGAAGAAAATTGGTTTATATCAATTTATATTCTAATTTTGCACCCTAATTTTTTAATCTTAAAGTTCATATAATTTTAAAGTTATGCAGAATAAAGGTGCTATTAAATTGTTTGCAATTGCATTTGCACTAGTTTGTCTTTTTCAATTGTCGTTTACTTTCTTCACCAACCGTACTGAAAGTAAAGCTAAAGAATATGCAACTTCCGATATCGTATCGGCACAGGCAAAACAATTAGCCAAAGGCGATGCAATCAAGGAAAAAATCATTTATGATTCGTTAGTTAAGGACAAGGAAGAATATTATCTCGATTCCATGCAAAATGAAGTAGTATGGCTTTGGATATATACATATAAAAAATGTAAAGACAGAGAAATCAATCTTGGTCTTGACCTTAAAGGGGGTATGAACGTAACCCTTGAAATTTCAGTTGTGGATGTTATCCGCGAAATGTCAAATAACAATAAAAGTCCTGTTTTTGTTAAAGCCCTTGATAAAGCTTCAGAAATGGAAAAATCGAGTACCAAAGATTATGTTACTCTTTTTGGTGAAGCCATTAAGGAAATTGACCCGGGTTTTAAACTATCCTCAATATTTAACACGGTTGAGTTGAAAGATAAGATAAATTATAATTCAACCAATGAAGATGTACTTAAAATAATTAAAGAAGAAACGGATGGTGCAATTGACCGTACTTTCAATATTCTTCGTACCCGTATCGATAAATTCGGAGTTACACAGCCAAACATTCAGAAACTGGGAACAGCCGGTCGGATATTAGTTGAACTACCTGGTGTTAAAGATCCTAAACGTGTCAGAAAACTTTTACAGGGAACTGCAAAACTTGAATTCTGGAGAACATGGGAAGTTACGGATGTATATAGCCAGCTGGAAGCTGCCGATACCAAATTAGTAGATATATTAAAAGGAACCGATACTACTAAAACTGCTTTGGATACTACTTTAACGGATACCTTAAAAAATGCAAAAAAAGAGTTGGCATTAAAAAAAGATACTGCTAAAAATAATTCAAAAACAGATACGACCTCACTGGTTAATAAACTAAAGAAAGATACTACAGGAAGCAAGAATCTTGCTGATAAAAAATCTTTTGAAGAATATGCAAAAGAACATCCATTATTTGCTTATTTACAACGAAATATTCAAAAAGGCGAAGATGGGAAAATGTACCTTGGTAAAGGTCCTAATGTAGGTTATTGTGCGGTAATAGATACGCCTAAAGTTAATAAAATGTTAGCACTTGCATACGAAAGAAACCTTTTTAAAAATGATGTAAAATTTCTTTGGGAGGTAAAACCTTTTGATGAAAAGAAAACGATGTTGTATTTAGTGGCTATCAGAATAGATGACCGTGATGGTAATGCAGCGCTTGATGGTTCTGTGATTACTAATGCCAGCCAGGATATGGACCAGAATACAAATAAAGTTGTTGTATCTATGTCAATGAATTCAGAAGGTGCAGCGATATGGAAAAGGTTAACCGGAGATAATGTAGGAAAGTGCATTGCAATTGTTCTTGATAATTATGTTTATTCAGCACCTGTTGTTAATGGTGAAATCCCTAATGGACATTCCCAGATTTCAGGTAATTTCACAATAGAAGAAGGAAAAGACCTTGCTAACGTTTTAAAGGCAGGTAAACTTCCGGCTCCTGCAAAAATTGTTGAAGAAAATATTGTTGGACCTACACTTGGTAGTGAAGCTATTAATTCAGGATTATGGTCGTTTATAGCAGCATTTTTAGTTACATTATTATTTATGATCTTTTATTATCATAAAGCTGGAATGGTTGCTGATATCGCATTGTTTGTAAACATGTTCTTTGTGTTCGGTATATTAGCATCACTGGGCGCAGTTCTTACATTGCCGGGTATTGCAGGTCTTGTACTTACATTAGGTATGGACGTTGATAAAAACGTTATTATCTATGAACGTATCCGTGAAGAAATAAGAGCAGGTAAGGGGATTAGGCTTGCTGTAAACGATGGTTATAAACATGCTTATTCATCAATTATTGACAGTAATGTTACCACTTTACTTACAGGTATTGTACTTTATGTATTTGGTTCAGGACCAATCCAGGGCTTTGCTACCACCTTGATTATTGGTATCATCAGTTCGTTATTCTGTGCGATATTTATAACTCGTCTTGTTTTCATTTGGATGATGGATAAAAATATGGAAGTTACGGTATGGAGTAAAGCAACAAAGAATATTCTTACCAATGTAAATGTTGATTTTATTGGAATACGTAAAACATATTACATTATATCAGGTACCCTTATCCTTATTGGAATTGTTTCACTTTCTACAAGGGGATTAAGTTATGGTATAGATTTTCTTGGAGGAAGAACTTATGTAGTACGCTTTGATCAAGATGTGAAAACAAATGAGATCAGGACCTCATTGGGAAAAGTATTTGGTGATGAACCTGAAGTGAAGACTTTCGGTGGAAATAACCAGGTGAAAATAACTACCGCATACATGATCGAGGATAAGACCACTAAAGCTGATTCTATTGTGGAATCAAAACTTTTCAGTGGACTTCTTCCTTATTTTAATACCAAAATTTCCGAAGATGAATTTATGACCCACGAGGAGGGTAAAGTAATTGGTAAACTCAGTTCACAAAAAGTTGAGCCAATGATTGCTTATAGTTTATTGAAGAAAGCATATTTAGCAGTATTCTTCTCCCTGTTGATTATATTTATTTACATTGCATTCCGCTTTAAAAAATGGCAATGGGGTTTTGGTGGAGTAATGTCTCTTTTCCATGATACATTTATTGTAGTTACGGCATTCTCGTTGTTTTATGGCGTATTACCTTTCACCCTTGAAATCGATCAGCATTTTATTGCAGCTATTTTAACAATCATTGGTTATTCCATCATGGACTCGGTAATTATCTTTGATAGAATTCGTGAATTTCAAGCACTTTATCCTAAACGTGATTTAAAACAAAATATGAATGATGCAATTAATAGCACATTAAGCCGTACATTGATTACCTCCGGTATTACATTCATGGTATTGCTTGCAATGTTCATATTCGGTGGTGAAGTGATCAGGGGATTCTGTTTCGCATTATTACTTGGTGTAGCAGTAGGTACATATTCATCAGTATTGAATGCAACACCTATAGCTTATGATACCATCAAATGGCTCGAAAGGCGAAAAGCTAAAAAAGAAGCTCAGCTGGTTAAATAAAATACTTACATAGCCCTGTTTTTTACAGGGCTTTTTTATTTATTTTTGTTGTATGAATAACCTGCTTTATGTTTTATTACTTTTTCAGGATGTCAGCGGTGGCGAGTTGATATTAGTCCTTTTGGCGGTTTTTTTATTATTCGGACCAAATAAAATACCTGAAATAGCAAGGAAAATTGCAAAAGGTTTAAATGATATAAAAAAGACAACTGATGGTTTTCGCGATGAAGTAAATAATACAATTGGTCCGATAAAAAAAGAATTTGAAGAAGATAAAAATTCTAATAAAAACGGGAATCAAAATAAACCCGATAATAATAAACCTGTAGGATAAAATATTTCATAAAATGAATTTCTGATATAGGGAAAGTTAAAATTTAATTGTTTTATTAGTTAGGTTGAATTTTAAATTAAAATAATTCTGTTCAGAATCAGAAGAAGTAAAATATAAAAACATACAGGATTATAAGAGGATTAGAACATTATTAAATTCAGTTAAGTCAGGAAGAGTAAAAAAATATATTCAAAGTTGGTGAATTTATTTTTTTTCTTGAAAATATTTTCTTTATTTTAGCAACGTTTTAGTGAACTTAAACAAATTACTATGAAAATTAGAAGGCTATTTTTTACAACTTTCATTGTTTCCGTTTTATTTGCAACAAATTTATTTTCGCAAAAAAACTGGGCTCAGGATGCTGATAATGCTTTTAAATATAAACAATACTATGAAGCTGTCAGCCTGTATAAAAAGGCATATTCAAAAGTTAAAAAGAATAAAGCAGAAAAAGCCCGTATTATTTTTCAATCAGCAGAGTGCTATCGTTTTTCTAATGATACAAAACAAGCTGAAATATGGTACAAAAAAGCTATCGGAATTAAATACCCGGATAAATTAGCTACACTTTACTATGCTGATATGCTGAAAGCAAATGAAAAATATGATGAGGCTATAGTGCAGTATAATGTTTATAAAGATCTTGATCCTTCCGATCCACGTGGCGCTAAAGGTGCTGAATCCTGTGCATTAGCACAGCAGTGGAAGGATAATCCAACGCGTATTGAAGTTGAAAATGCAAAACAGTTCAATACAAAAGACATGGATTTTGCACCTTCATACTATGATAAAAAGTATAAACAGATTGTTTTTACTTCAACACGCGAAGGTGCAACAGGAAATGATTATGATGTATGGACCGGGCAAAATTTCAGCGATATTTATCTTTCAGCACAGGATAAAAAAGGAACATGGAGTACTCCTGCTGCTTTTGGTGAAAGCATAAACACTAAGTTCAATGAAGGCGCAGCTTGCCTGAATGATAAATGCAATGAAATGTATTTTACCCGTTGTGGTGTTGAAAAGAAAAAAGAAATCAGGTGCCAGATTTATGTTGCTAAGAAAAAAGGTAATGAATGGGATCTTCCTGAAGTGTTACCTTTAGGGCCTGACAGCTTTACATACGGTCATCCTTCAATATCCAGTGATGAACTTTCATTATATTTTTCTTCAGATATGGAAGGTGGTTTTGGAGGTAAAGATATATGGGTGATTAAACGCACTAAGAAAACCAAACCCTGGGATAAACCGGTTAACCTTGGAAACAATATCAATACAGAAGACAATGAAATGTATCCTTATATTCGTGATAACGGTACTTTGTATTTTTCCTCAAATGGTTTATTGGGAATGGGCGGACTTGATATTTTTAAAGCGGAAAAAGTTGGTGATAAATTCGGAACTCCAGAAAATATGAAATTTCCTCTTAATTCTTCAGGTGATGATTTTGCAATTATTTTTGAAGGTAATTTAGATAAAGGTTTTTTCACTTCAAACCGTAAAGGTGGAAAAGGAAGTGATGATATTTATTCATTCTATCAACCTCCTTTAGTATTTACACTCCAGGGAACAATTTGCAACGATAGCAGTAAAACTTCTCCCAAAGAAAAAATCAAAGGTGTGATAATTACTTTATCAGGCTCCGATGGAACTATTATTACTGACACTAGTGATGCAACAGGTTCTTTTAAATTTGAAAAAACACAATTCCTTGCAAATACTTCATACGAAATTAAAGTAGAGGCAAAATCTTATTTTGGAGCAAAAGGAAAAGAAAGCACAGTTGGCTTAGAAAGAAGTAAAGAATTTATTCGCGATTTTTGTTTAATTCCTATTCCGCCAACTCCGATTGTTCTTCCCGAAATTCGTTATGAATTCAATAAATGGGATTTAAAACCACAGTACCAGGATTCACTTAACGATTTGATTTCAACAATGAAAGGCAATGAAAATTTGGTTATTGAATTGGGTTCTCATACTGATGCCCGTGGTTCCGATGAATACAACGATTCGTTATCATACAAACGTGCTAAATCAGTTGTTGATTACCTGATTTCTCAAGGTATTGCTTCTGACCGGGTTGTACCTCATGGTTACGGTAAAAGAGTTCCCCGAACACTTACAAAAGATATCACTGTTGTGGAATACGTGAAAGGCGGACAGGTAGTTAAACTTACTACACCATTGTTATTCACTAAAGGAACAACATTGAATGAGGCTTATATTAACGACCTGGCTAAAGATGAACAGAAATTTGAATCAGCTCACCAGTTGAACAGGCGTACTGAATTCAGAGTATTGCGTGATGATTATGTACCTAAAGCTGTACCTGATTCAAGTAAAGTGGCTCCTGTAATTGATATTAAAACCGGAAATGAACCATCGGATAATGAGGAAATAAAAGAACAACAACCAGAAAATAATAAAGTTACTCCTCAGGATAAAAATGAAAAAAATGATAAAGCTGTACCTGCTGACAACAAGAAAAATTCAACAGTACCACAGAATAAAAAAACTAATACAACTAATAATACCGGAACTAAAAATAAATAGCTTAGTTTAAATATTTAAAAAGCGTCCCGATTTACAATCGGGACGCTTTTTTTGATTTTAAAACAATGAATGAATTAAAATATAATAAGCGCGGAGTTTCAGCATCGAAAGAAGATGTGCACAAAGCTATTGCCGGGCTCGACAAGGGTTTATTTCCAAATGCATTTTGCAAAATTATTCCCGATTTTCTTGGTGCGGATAGTGAATATTGTGTGGTGATGCATGCTGATGGCGCAGGAACAAAGTCTTCGCTTGCTTATATCTATTGGAAAGAAACCGGCGATTTAAGCGTATGGCGCGGAATTGCACAGGATGCCATTGTGATGAACACCGATGATCTGCTTTGTGTTGGTGCCACCGATAATATTCTTTTATCATCAACAATCGGGAGAAATAAAAATTTAATTCCCGGTGAAGTTATTTCAGAAATTATTTCGGGTACCGAATCTTTTCTCGAAAAACTCAGAAGCTTTGGAATAGGAATTTATTCAACAGGCGGAGAGACGGCTGATGTAGGCGATTTGGTTCGTACCATTATTGTCGACTCAACCGTTGCATGCAGAATGAAACGTTCTGAAGTGATTGATAATTCTAATATTTCCGAAGATGATGTTATTGTTGGATTAGCTTCTTTTGGTAAAGCCAATTATGAAGATAGTTACAATGGAGGTATGGGAAGCAATGGATTGACTTCAGCGCGTCATGATGTGTTTTCCAAACTGTATGCAAAAAAATATCCCGAAAGTTTTGATGATGCTATTCCTGACGAATTTGTTTATTCCGGTTCACGGAAGTTGATTGACATTATTGGCGAAGCAGGTGTGAATGCAGGGAAACTGGTGTTATCTCCAACGCGTACATATGCACCTGTTGTGAAAAAAATTCTTGAAAAATATCGCAATGAAATTCATGGTATGGTTCATTGTTCGGGGGGAGCGCAAACAAAAGTGCTTAACTTTGTTGAGAATTTGCATGTCGTAAAAAATGATTTGTTTGATGTTCCTCCATTGTTCAGGTTGATTCAGAAAGAATCGAAAACCCCGTGGGAAGAGATGTACAAGGTGTTTAACATGGGTTATCGTTTTGAAATATACATTAAAAAAGATTTTGCATCAGAAATAATCAACATCAGTAAATCATTTGGAGTAGATGCAAAAATTGTTGGACACTGCGAAAAATATAAAGGAAAAAAACTTACGATTACCAGTGAGTTTGGAAAGTTTGAATATTAAAATAAATTAAAGTTATGCTAGATAAATTAGATGCCATATATAAAAGATGGGAAGAGATCGGTTGTCAAATTGCCGATCCTGAAGTTATGTCGGATATGAAGCGGTATATTAAGCTCAGTAAAGATTATAAAGAATTACAACCTATTATTGATGCTTATAAAGAATACAAACTTGTATTGGACAATATTACTTCATCGAAAGAGATCCTTTCAAAAGAAAAAGATGAAGAGTTTCGCGAAATGGCAAAAGCAGAATTGGATGAATTAATAGAAAGAAAAGATTCATTAGAGGAGGAGATTCGTGTAATGCTTATTCCTGCTGACCCGCAGGATGGGAAGAATGCGATCATGGAAATTCGCGCGGGAACAGGCGGGGATGAAGCCAGTATTTTTGCAGGCGACCTTTACCGTATGTACACACGTTTCTGCGAAATAAAAAAATGGAAAGTGGAGTTGGTTGAATGTACCGAAGGCACTGTTGGCGGGTATAAGGAAGTTATATTTAACGTGTCAGGCGAAAATGTTTACGGTCAGTTGAAATACGAATCGGGTGTGCATCGTGTGCAACGCGTTCCGCAAACCGAAACGCAGGGCAGGGTTCATACTTCAGCAGCATCGGTAGTGGTGTTGCCCGAAGCAGATGAGTTTGATGTGGACCTGAAGGTTTCGGATATTCGTAAAGATACATTCTGTTCTTCGGGTCCCGGCGGACAATCAGTAAATACAACCTATTCCGCGATACGTCTTACACATATCCCAACAGGAATTGTTGTTTCGTGCCAGGATGAAAAATCGCAAATAAAAAACCTGGATAAAGCAATGAAGGTTTTACGTTCACGATTATATGAAATGGAATATCAAAAATATCTTGATGAAATTTCGAAGAAGCGCAAAACAATGGTTTCTACAGGTGATCGCTCGGCAAAGATCCGTACTTATAATTATCCGCAAAGCCGTGTTACCGACCATCGTATTGGTGTTTCTACTCACAACCTTCCTGCTTATATGGGTGGTGAAATCCAGGATATGATCGATGCATTACAGCTTGCTGAAAATGCTGAAAGGCTTAAAGCTGCAGGAGAATAAGAGTTATGTGTTTTGATGAAAATAATTAGTCAGTCAGAGTTTATCGAAGACTGACCAAGAAAAAAGAAAAATAATAATGAATCACTTTACTTTTTTCCTTCGCACTATTTCGATGAACTCAATATGACCCAGCGTTTTTTGATAATCTAGTTGAGTTGTCAGTCTGAGTTTATCGAAGACTGACACAATAAGGAAAAGTAAAAAGAATAAAAAAATAATATCATGAATAAACAGGAATTAGTAAAATTAATTAATCAGAAAAGATCATTTTTATGTGTTGGTCTCGACCCTGATGTTCAGAAATTGCCTAAGCATTTATTGAATTCTGATGATCCCGTTTTTGAATTCAACAAACAAATTATTGATGCTACAAAAGAATTTGCCGTTGCATACAAACCAAATCTGGCTTTTTACGAATGCCTTGGTATTAAAGGAATGCAGAGTTTCGAAAAAACCATTCGTTATTTAAATAAATTTCCGGGAGAATTTTTTACTATTGCCGATGCCAAGCGTGGTGATATTGGAAACACTTCGAAAATGTATGCGCGTTCGTTTTTTGGTAATGAAGAAAATGCTTTGAATTTTGATGCGGTAACGGTTGCTCCATACATGGGCGAAGATTCAGTAAAACCTTTTCTTGAATATCCGAACAAATGGGTTATTCTGTTGGCGTTGACTTCGAATAAAGGCGCAAACGATTTTCAGTTTTTCAATAATAACGGAAAACGTTTATTCGAGCAGGTACTTGAAAGATCGCAGCAGTGGGCGAATTCCGAAAATATGATGTACGTGGTTGGCGCTACACAAGCAAAAATGCTGGCCGATATTCGTAAAATTGTTCCCGATCATTTTCTTCTGGTTCCCGGTGTTGGCGCACAGGGCGGCAGTTTGCAGGAAGTGGTAAAATACGGAATGAATAAAGAAATTGGCTTGTTAATTAATGCATCGCGCAGTATTCTTTATGCTTCGGCAAATGAAGATTTTGCGGTTAAAGCCGCTGATGAAGCCAAAGTCATGCGTGATGAGATGAGTGCTTTGATGAAATAAAAATAACTTGATACCTTTTTGAATTTCTGGGAGTCGTAAGTAGTAAGACGAAAGTTGTAAGTTGTAATTATTTTGATTTTTTTACATTTATTACAATTGTCTCGCCAATTTTATCATGAAGTGTCATCCTGTTGGGATTCCAAAAAGCTTGTATATATCCAAATCCAAACTCAACAGCAGATGCATAATAACCCAAACTTCGTTCGATACAATGCCACAAACCGATATGTTCATGGTACAATGAAAGTACCTTTATCCTAAGAAAATATTTCCCAATGGTTTGTCCTTTGCAGAAATAAAAGAATATCACAAAATAAATGACAGGCAAAAGTCCCAATATATATTTCAAAACGGTAATGAAATATGAATGTGTATTGCTTATTTCAATTTCTACATCAAATGCACTATGGACATCGATCTTTGTAATGTTCATATTGAATAGAGCAAACAGGAGAATTATACCAAAATAAATTATAATGAGTGCTATCCAGTCAATAAGGAAAGCAAAAAATCTTTTCCTGATTGTGGCAAGAATATATTCTTTATCCTGATGGAATTCATGTCTTATTTTATAGTTCATAATTGTTGATTAAGGTTGTAAAATAATTATTAACGAAACTGTATTTCTTGCAATGGCTGACTGTCATGCGAAGACAGAGACGAGTCTGTTGTGATAAAATAATAAGTTGCTAATCGCTCCACCGTCAACCACGAGCCTTTAAAATAACATAAAGTTAGCAAACGTTTTATTGTTTCTGAATCAAATCCATCCCATTATCATATAAAAAATTTATCGCTTGTTTTATAACATGCTTTTTCCCTTCAGTCAAGAATTCCTTTAATAAACTAGTTCCTTGCTTTGCAATTTTACCCCAAATTTTCGAAAGACTTTTAATGATAATTTTTTTAGACTTTTTTGTCAGTATCTTTCTTAGTTCTATGACATCACTTTTGATTTGCAGGATTTCTTCTTTGTTAGAATCAGATTGAAAATCCTCAATCTTATTCTCAATATTTTCTAAGTGTGAGTCAAGTAAAAGAACTTGTTTCGTCGAAAGTGGACTTGAGTCAGCATCTTCATCTATTATTTCAAATTCAGCATAAAATTCATCAGAATATGCTTTAATTATTGGGTCATCATAAACAGATTTTACTTTGTCATAACCATCAAGAAGCTGAAGCCAATTAGAAAATCGATCTTCTAATTGCCCACCTTTTACCCAAATATTACCATTAGCTGTTGTTAATTTATGTTGTGGCTTCCAGTCAATTTTAAATTGCAATTCTTTTTCATACTTAAATTCCTCAACATTAAAATAAAAATCCGAATCAATATCTTTATCTTTAAAACACAATAGGAAATTGTTTGGTTGAGCAATTTCAAAATTAGAACCTTTCTTGTCTAAAAATGGCTGTATAATTTCTAAAACTTCTAATGGGATCTTTTTTTTCATTGTCTGGTTTTAATTATAAAATGTTAGCAAACGTAATTTATTTAAAAGTATCAAATTTGCCTATTTTTCTTATACTACCATCATTATATTGATATATAAAAATACCATTTTCTATTTTCTCTGGGTTTACTTTTTGTCCCATAAGGTTGAATATATATAATAGCTTAGGTGCGTGTAAAGTTAAATTTTCATCAATTGAAGTAGTACAATTTGTACTCCATGAAGCGAAGCTGTCTTTTGTCCAATTAGTAGGGTCGGTAGTTGTTAGTCCTAGTTGGGTGCTGTTAACACATATTTCGAATAGATTCGGGTTGTCGTAGCACCAAAGAGTTGATAACGCAGTATTATTGGTAACATCAAGGTTCGTAATTTGGTTCGTGGGACATGATAATCCCCACAATTCGGTATTATTAGAAACATCAATGTTCGTGAGTTGGTTGTCATCACAGAATAAACTTTCCAATGCTGTGTTTGTACTAACATTTATACTTGTAAGTTTGTTACCGGGACACTGTATGGTTTTTAGCGCAGTATTGTTTGTAAGATTAATGCTCGTGAGTTGATTATAATCGCAATATAAATCTGTTAATGCAGGATCATTACTAACATCAAGACTTGTGAGTTGGGTGTTATATTGAAAAACTACCAAAGATAAAGCAGATTTATTATTTGCACCAATTATGCTTGTTAACAGGCTGTCATATGCGCAACATAATTGCTGCAATGCTGTATTATTAGTAACATCAATGCTTGTGAGTTTATTAGATGAGAAATATAGAGCCTCCAAAGCAATATTTTTACTTACATCAAGACTCGTAAGTTGATTGTACGAGCAATATAAACCCGCCAAAGCAGTGTTTTGGCTTACATCAAGACTTGTAAGTTGATTGTAATCACATTCTAAATCAAACAAAGCAGTATTTTGAGTCACATTGAGACTGGTAAGTTGGTTGGAGTCGCATTCTAATTGATATAATGCAGTAAATGTCTCTATGCCGGTTAAATCTGATATTGATTTATTATTCAGTCTTAACCATGTTATCACTTGTGCTTCGCTAAGCTGTATCTCACTGTCATGGTTTATATCAACATTATTTGGAGGTGCTATTAAAGCTGCTTTAAAGTTAGCATCAGGAATATTTACTATTTGTGCATTAGTTGTCAATGCTATAAATGACAAACAGATTAAAGCTAGATTCATTTTTTTCATATTTTTTTATTTAATGTTTCTAATTATGTTTGCTAACTTATTTATTACTTTAACAAAAGTAGAGCAATCTTGTAATCATTGAATAGATTGAAATACATTTTTTGTTTTTATTTTATTATCAAAATTAAACTTATTTCTTTTTTACAACAGCTCTTTCCAAATTTTCTTTTACTCTGAACTTTACAATTTTTGTAATAAGATTTAGTGGCAGCGGCTTGTTGAGAGGAAATTGCACCGAACCTTTTCCGCTTTTGTAAACAGATAATTCGTTTTTGAAATTTGCAATTCCTGATGATGTTGGATAAAACCCTATATGATTTTTCATTGCGGCAAAGTGAACCAAATTGCCTTTTAAAACATAAGTAGGGGTTGCTGAAAAATTCGAAGATGCTTTATTTTCAGGAATTATCTGCATATT
>DAOQAK010000073.1 GCA_035353855.1 Bacteroidales bacterium
TCTTTAGACTTCATAAACTTTTTGCTTAGTCCCCAGAAAATTTATGTGACCCGTTAAATCCCAAAAATATGGAGAATCACTGGTTTTTGAAAAGGTTAGTTTAACTTCTTTCGCTTCATTTATTGTAAGAGCAATAGTTGCTGACGGTAAAAACTTTAAATAATTATTATTTATTTTAATGGCAGTATCATGGTTTGTGATATCATAAAAGTACTTGTTGCCTTTAACGAAAAAGTCTCTGAGATTAATTCCTCCATCTATCTTCCATTTTTTTATTTTCGTGCCAATTCTCCATGATAAGTAATGTCCTTGTTGTGAATAATTATTTGACCATGTTTGTGGTAAAAATAATTTATCAAGAATATAGTATTGAACAGTATAAGTGTTATTAAGAAAAGACCAAAAATAATATGATAAATTCCAATGAGATTCTTTAAAAAAAGATTTATTATAAAAGAAACTGCAAAAAACACTTGGATCTTCTTTTTCCATTGCTTGCATATTTGTTCTGTAAATACTGTCAGTATTCAAAGAATTTAATATGGTGTAATTATAATTTCGATTTACAGTACTTGGGTAATTAATGAATTGAAGACCTCCAAACACTCTGAGGTACGTATCATTTGTGTCAAATTTATGCCAATAAGAACAGCGGAATCCTTTATATTTCAAATTGTAATTTATAAATTCGTTTTCGCTAAACATATTTAAGGTTTCCTTATCTTCAATTTCTGTGAATGAATTTAGGGTAGAAATTACTGATGTTTTTTTCTGATATATTCCTCCTCCTAAATTTATCCTCGTATTATCGGAAGACTTATATACAAACCCAATGTATTCATTGAAATCATCAGATTTATCATTTCTATTTAAATCGAAATATTTTATAGCAGATACTCCTAACGCATTAAAATTTTGATTTGTTATGGAATTCAAATTATCAATATTATTTCCGTATGAAAAATTATTAATTACTGTTAGCTTTTTATGCTTATAATTAATATTTATAAATTCTTCTGATTTGTCAATATTTTCCAAATTAATGGAATTAAGTTTTGATGATACTAATCCGCTTAGTCCATCGTTTTTTATCGATTTTAGTTTAATATTTATAATTCCTCCTCTACCACTACCTCCAGTTTGCATTGCAGCATCGATCAATTCTATTTTTTCAACTTTGTCCACCGGAACCATTTCAATTTTAGGATATAAATTTTCTACTGGCTGGTCGTCAACATAAATTGTAGCTGTTGCGCCTTTGTATCTAATATTTCCATCATCACTAACCACTACCCCCGGCATTGTTCTTAATAAATCTAAAACGGATCTTGCTGCTACGATTTTGCCTTCATTCATAGTAAAAATTTTTTTGTCGAATTTTTGTTCAACAACGTTTATATTTCCTACAATTGTCGCTTCTTTTATTTGGGTTGCATTTGGAATTATATTTATAACGCCAATATTAATTTTGGAATCATTGTTAAAAGCAAAATCAAATCTTTTATCATTATAGCCCATGTATCTGGTTAATAAATACATTCCTTTCTGATAAGAAATATTTTTAAATATAAATTCCCCTTTATCATTGGATAAAATATTGGTTAATATTGAATCTTCGTTATTTTTTAATATTATATTTCCATATGGAAGTTTTGATTTTGTAGTGCTGTCGGCAATAGAACCAATTATATCAATAGTTTGCGATTTGCAAGTTATTGTAAATAGGATAAACAGGACATGAATTATTTTTTTCATATTCCAAAAATAGAAGTTATTTATTTGATTTTACCAGGCATTTCCCATTATCCCATATTCCATTCAAGCTGTCAGTAGGAATAAAATTATTTTTTTCATCAAGAAAATTTCCGAGGGAATCTTTTTTTATAATTTTCATTTGGCCTCCAATAATGGCATCGATAACAAGAACCTGCAATTCAACTTCAGAAATATTTTTATTTTCTTTTCCGATTTTAATTCCAATTTTATTATTGTATAAATCCATATCACCATTGGCTTTATCAGGATGAGCGCCATCTTCAAGCCGATGCTTTTTGTAATCGATATAATTTGCTTTTTCATGTGCACGACCAAGTTTCAGTGCTTTGCGCCAGCCGATCTGTTGCGCCAGTGTAGCCATCCAATAGGCATGACGAAATGCATCAACCTGACCACCATTTTTATCTCCGTCTAAAGTTTTTATTTTGGCAACACTGTCGGTTACTTTTAAAATGTATTGTGAAATATTCCATGCTTTCATGGCTACAAACGGATGTTTTATAGCCCAGCATTTTTCAGGTCGGCTTAATTTTCGAAATAATTTTAATGATGAAGTATGCTGTGCATTAAGTGATACATGTAACAGTAAAAGAATAATAAAAATATTTTTTTTTAATAAAGATTTCATAAAACTATCACAACTATTATATATAAAAACTTTTTGCAATAGGTTATTTTAATTTTTCAGCATAATAAAAATTTGCAGGAAGTCCGCCCGTATGCCAGAAAAGTACATTTGAATTTGAGCGTATCTTTTTATTCTTTATGAAATCCAACATACCATGAAAAGCTCTGGCAGTATATACAGGATCAAGTAAGATGCCTTCAGTTGTTGCTAATTCTTTAATGGCAGATATTTCATCATTGGTAACAACTCCGTATCCGTTTTCATCATAACCCTTAATAAGTTTGATGTCTTTGAGTTGGTAATCTTTCCGGAAGTTAAATAATTTTTTTCCGTCGGTTATAATGTTTAAAACCACTTCTTCTAAAGTTAATCCATTCGTTTCGGCTTTATCTATATTGATTGGAACTAATTCGGAATTTAATTCAAATAAATCTTTCCCCAATGTTAATCCTGCCTGCGTGCCACCGGAGCTTGAAGCAAAAAAGATATAATCAATTTCCAAATTAAGTTCAGTAAGTTGTTGTTTTAATTCCTTTACAGCATTTACATAACCGAGCGCTCCGGTAATATTTGAACCACCATAAGGTATTACATAGCACCTTTTTCCATTTGCTTCCAGTTCGGTTTTTAACAATGAAATATCTTCTCCTTTTCTTTTTCCTCCGTTAAAGTGAAAATGCGCTCCTAATAAATGCGATAGCAACAAATTGCCATTGTATTTTTCCGGGTCTGTTCCATCCAGCATTAAATGGCATTCTATGCCTGAAGCAGCACAAGCTGCAACAGTTTGCCGACAATGATTTGATTGCTGTGCACCTGCAGTTATAATAGTATTACAGTTATTATTTATGGCTTCGTATATTAAATATTCGAGTTTCCTGGTTTTGTTTCCTCCGCTGGCTAATCCAGTATTATCGTCTCTTTTTATAAAAATATTAAAATCAGAATATTTTTTTGATAGATTTACCATTTTATGCAATGGTGTTGGTAAAAATCCCAGATTGATTTTGTTGTTTAATATCATTTTCGTTAAAAAGTTATAATGGATTTCAAAGGTAAAAATAATAAGAATCAAAAAATAATCATTTCACCCAATAACCTTATTAATGCCACTTTGTCATTGTTTTAGCAAATTGCATTATCTTTGCAGCGCAGGAAACATTATGATTTATATTACTCGCAGAGAATCGTTCAATGCAGCCCATAGACTTTTCAGGGAAGATTTTTCCGATGAAAAAAATTTTGAAGTCTTTGGGAAATGCTCCAATCCTAACTGGCACGGGAATAATTATACTTTGTTCGTAACAGTAAAAGGAAATATCAATCCTCAAACCGGATTGCTGATTAACCTGAAAGATTTAAGTGCATTAATAAAATCGGAAATCATTGAGAAAATCGACCACAAGAATATAAATATTGAAGTCGATTTTATGAAAAATGTTTTGGCATCAACAGAAAATATTGCAATTAAAATTTGGGAACAGCTTGAAGTTCCTGTAAAGTCAATGGGCGCTGAATTGCATTGCATTAAATTGGTTGAAACAGAAAATAATTTTGTAGAATATTTTGGGAAAGAAAAGAAATAAGTTGACAAGTCATAAGTTATAAGTAGAAAATATTATTGGAATAAAATAAATTTTATGATTGATATAAATAAAGAAATGGGAAAGCAGAATGAGATGGATGGCTATGCAAAGATTGATGCTTACAATCCTGAACTGATAAAAAAATTATCTGCTCATTATTATGAAATTTTAGGACTTATTGGTGAAAACCCTGATAGGGAAGGGCTTTTGAAAACTCCCGAAAGAGTAGCCAAATCATTACAATTTCTTACTTACGGCTATGATCTGAACCCGGAAGAAATTCTACGTTCGGCCATGTTTAAAGAAGATTATAAACAAATGGTTCTTGTTAAAGACATTGAAATTTATTCGATGTGTGAACATCATATGCTTCCATTTATAGGTAAAGCTCATGTGGCATATATTCCCAACGGGTATATTGTAGGATTAAGTAAAATACCTCGTATTGTTGATGCTTTTGCCCGTAGGTTGCAGGTACAGGAAAGGCTTACTACACAAATTAAAGAATGTATTCAGAATACACTTAATCCTTTAGGTGTTGCGGTAGTTATTGAAGCGGAGCATTTATGCATGCGCATGAGAGGGATACAAAAACAAAATTCTGTTGCTACTACTTCAGATTTTACAGGCGCTTTCTGTACTGAAAAAACGCGACAGGAGTTCATTCATTTATTAAGTTCAAATCTTCATTAAGCGAATTAAAATTTTACTAATTTTGCACGTCAAATTTTAAATTATAAAACTATGTTCAATTTCAATCAAAATCAAAATAACGAAAATACATATGTAAACCCTAACACAGGGGCTATTGCAGTACCTAAAACTTTCATTGCAAATGTATTTTCATGGATGGCTATCGCATTAGGTATTACTGCATTTTTTGCTTATACTTTCAGTAAAAGCGATGCATTTTTTAATTCTATGTTCACTGCAACAGGAATGTCGCCATTAGGTTGGATTATTATGCTTTCACCTTTTGCTATTGTTATGGCAATGTCGTTTGGTGCAAATAAATTTTCTGCCGGTACATTGACATTACTTTTCATTGCCTATGCATTTCTTATGGGTTTAAGTCTTAGTTTTATTTTCTGGGCTTATACTGCAGGTTCAATATTTATAACTTTCGCTGTTACTGCCGGAACATTTGCTGTTATGGCTTTTGCCGGATACACTACTAAAACAGACCTTTCTAAGATGGGAGCTATTTTGTCGATGGCTCTAATAGGAATTATAATAGCAATGATTGTAAACTTTTTTATGCACAGCCAGCAACTCGATTACATTGTTAGTATACTTGGAGTTCTAATATTCACGGGCTTAACAGCATGGGATGTTCAGAAACTAAAAAGAATAGGTGCACAGGCTTACGAAGGTTCTGAAACAACCCGTAAACTTGTTATAATGGGAGCACTTACACTTTACCTCGATTTTATAAATCTTTTCTTATTCCTTTTAAGATTTTTAGGAAACAGAAAATAAGCATTGTAAACCAAAACCAAAACCAAATAAACACACAATTATGAAAGCTTACGTTTTTCCCGGACAGGGAGCGCAATTTGTAGGAATGGGAAAAGATTTATATGAAAAATCTTCTCTGGCCAAAGAGTTATTTGAAAAAGCAAATGAAATTTTAGGCTTCCGTATTACCGATCTTATGTTTAACGGTACTGATGAAGATTTGCGTCAGACTAAGGTTACGCAGCCTGCAATATTTTTACATTCGGTAATATTAGCAAAAACTTTAGGTGAAAATTTTAAGCCGGATATGGTTGCAGGTCATTCATTAGGTGAATTCTCTGCATTGGTTGCTGCTAAAGCATTATCGTTCGAAGATGGCTTGGTATTGGTATCAAAACGTGCCATGGCAATGCAGAAAGCTTGCGAAGCCAATCCTTCTACAATGGCTGCTATTCTTGGATTAGACGACAGCAAGGCTGAAGATATTTGCAAATCAATAACTGAAGAAATTGTAGTTCCTGCTAATTATAACAGTCCAGGGCAGCTTGTTATTTCCGGTTCAATAAAAGGAGTTGAGATAGCTTGTGAAAAATTGAAAGCAGCCGGAGCTAAACGTGCGCTACCATTGAAAGTTGGCGGAGCTTTTCATTCACCATTAATGGAATCCGCAAGAGTTGAATTAGCTGAAGCAATCAATTCAACAAAATTCAATGAACCGGTTTGCCCGATTTATCAGAATGTAAATGCACAAAGAGTTACAACTCCCGATATTATTAAAAAGAATTTGATTTCACAGTTAACTTCACCGGTTCGCTGGACACAAATCATGCAAAACATGATTGCTGATGGCGCTACTTCTTTTACTGAAGTTGGTCCAGGCACGGTATTACAAGGATTGGTGAAAAAAGTAAAACCTGATATTGAAGCAGTAAGTGCTTAAAAAAAAGTTTATTTTATACTCGTTCTTATCAGGTTTGTAAAAGCAAAACTGTTTAGAACGAGTTATACCGTACAGAAAAAAAATATTTTTGCAAACCTCTTTTCTGTCGGTATAATAATGAAAAGTCTTTGATTCAATTCAAAGACTTTTTTATTTCTCTATCAATTTTTTTATTTCATTCAATTTCATCAAAGCTTCGACAGGAGTAAGAGTATCGATATTAGTATTTAAAATATCTTCTTTTATTTGCTCAAGCAGTGGATCAGCAAGCTGGATAAAACTTAACTGAAAATCCCGTAGTTGCTGATTTCGTTTTGCAATTTCTTTAGCTTTTTTTGTTAACTCTTCACTGCTGTGTGATTTCTCAAGTTGTACTAAAATATCATTAGCTGTTTCAATGACTTTTGTGGGCATACCTGCCATTTTAGCAACATGAATCCCAAAGCTATGTTCACTTCCACCGGCTAAAAGTTTTCGCAGAAAAATTACTTTGTTATTTATTTCTTTTACAGAAACATGAAAGTTCCTGATACGTGGTAATGAAACTGCCATTTCATTTAATTCATGATAATGTGTTGCAAATAACGTTTTGGCGCGGTAAAGCGGATGTTCATGCAAATACTGGGCAATCGCCCATGCTATGGAAATGCCATCATAAGTACTGGTACCGCGTCCAATTTCATCGAGAAGAATTAAACTGCGATCGGAAATATTATTCAGAATGCTTGCTGTTTCATTCATCTCAACCATAAAGGTCGATTCACCGGAAGAAATATTATCGGAAGCTCCTACACGGGTAAAGATTTTATCAACTAATCCAATACTTGTTTTTTCGGCAGGTACAAAACTTCCCATTTGCGCCATAAGAACGATCAACGCGGTTTGCCTAAGCAAAGCTGATTTCCCCGACATATTGGGACCGGTAATAATTATGATTTGTTGTGCTTCATTATCTAAAAAAATATCGTTCGAAATATATTCTTCGCCAATCGGAAGCTGTTGTTCAATTACAGGATGTCTTCCTTTTTTTATATCAATGATTAATGATTCATTTATTTCGGGTTTGTAATATTTGTATTTGGAAGCATTTGAAGCAAACGCCAAAAGACAATCAAGACGGGCAATTAATGAAGCATTCAACTGTATAGGCTGAATATAATCCATTAAAAATATTACAAGTTCATTAAAAATTTTTGTTTCTATTTCCGAAATCTTTTCTTCTGCACCAAGAATTTTTTCTTCATAAATTTTTAATTCTTCGGTAATGTATCTTTCAGCATTTACAAGAGTTTGCTTACGCTGCCATTCTGCCGGAACTTTATCTTTATGTGTATTTGTAACTTCAATGTAATATCCGAACACATTATTATACGCGACTTTAAGCGAAGAAATTCCTGTTCTTTCGATTTCGCGTTGTTGAATCTGCAACAAATAATCTTTCCCGGAATAGGCTAAATCCCTTAATTCATCAAGTTCTTCAGAAACACCTTTATTAATTACGTTTCCTTTATTTAATAATACAGGTGGTTCATCAACAATTTCCTTACTTATTTTTTCTACCATTAACTGGCAGGGGTTTAACTGGTCGGCAATTTTTTTTAATGAATCATCCTTGGCTTTACTGCATGCCTCTTTTATAGGTATAATTGCCTCGAATGCTTTTTTTATTTGCATTACTTCTCGTGGAGATACCTTGCCAACAGCAACTTTTGAGATCAATCGTTCAAGGTCGCCAACCATTTTTATATTTTCCTGGAATATTTCTTTAATCTCTTTATGCTTAATTAAATATTCAACAACATTTAATCGTTCGTCAATTTGTTGTTTATCTTTTAATGGCAGCAGCATCCAGCGTTTCATCAACCGCGAGCCCATTGGAGACAAGGTAGTATCGATTACATCAATTAACGTTTTTGCATTTTCATTACTGGTGTTAAGCAATTCCAGGTTGCGTATAGTAAACCTGTCGAGCCACACATAATGGTCTTCTTCTATTCTTTGTATTTTCGAAATGTGAGAAATTTTATCGTGTTGCGTTTCGGTTAAATAATGCAATGACGAACCAGCAGCGATAATCCCAAATTCCAAATTTTCAACACCAAAACCTTTTAATGATGTTGTTCCAAAATGTTTAAGCAAAAGGTTGTATGTGAAATCCTTTGTAAATACCCAATCTTCAAAGGTGCTTATATAAAATTTATCACCAAATTTTTCAATAAAAAGTTTTTGTTTATTCTTCTGAATAATGACTTCATTCGGACGAAAACTTTGAATGAGTTTATCAATGTATTCATTATTTCCCTGCGCAAGAAAAAATTCACCTGTTGAAATATCAAGAAACGAAATGCCTGAAATCTTGTTGTCAAAATGAATACTGGCAAGGAAATTATTTGTTTTGTGATCAAGAACTTTATCATTTAATGAAACACCGGGGGTAACCAATTCAGTAACTCCACGTTTGACAATTTTTTTTGTAAGCTTAGGATCTTCAAGCTGGTCGCATATTGCAACGCGATGACCCGACTTTACCAGTTTAGGCAAATAGGTATCCAACGCATGGTGCGGAAATCCGGCGAGTTCGATAAAAGTAGCAGAACCATTGGCCCTACGTGTAAGAACAATACCAAGTATACCCGATGTCTTTATGGCATCCTCGCCAAATGTTTCGTAAAAATCGCCCACTCTGAAAAGTAATATCGCATCAGGATATTGAGCTTTGATACTTAAATATTGCTTCATTAGTGGTGTTTCCACTATATTATTTTCACTACTCTTCGCCAAAATTTGTTTTTTTTGAGAAAACAAATTTAAAAATTAAACCTTCACCAATTTATTTTTTTCGATAATCCCTGTTATTTTTGCAGAAAATATTTTATGCGCAAACTCTCATTATCCGAATTAAACCGCATGAGCATTGATGAGTACAAAGATGCTGAAAAAACCCCGATAATTGTTATTCTTGATAATATCAGGAGTCTTAATAATATTGGTTCTGTATTTAGAACTGCTGATGCATTTCGTTTAGAAGCCATTTTTTTGTGCGGAATAAGTGGAACTCCACCCAATAAGGAAATTCATAAAACAGCACTCGGAGCAACTGAATCGGTAAGCTGGAAGTATTTTGAAAAAACTTCTGATGCAATTATTGAAGCCCGTAAACTTAATTATCTTGTTTATGCTGTTGAACAAGCTGACGAAAGCATAAGCATTCATGAATTCATTCCAGGAAAAAATAAAAAGATTTCACTGGTTTTTGGAAATGAAATTAATGGTGTTGATACAACAGTGATGGATCAAATTGATGGTTGTATTGAAATTCCGCAATACGGGACCAAACATTCATTAAATATTGCTGTTAGTGTGGGAATAGCAATTTGGGAAATATTCAAAAAACTAAAAGAATCTTTTTAACATGAAATAAAAAAACCCGAAAATTTTCGGGTTTTTTATTTCATGTTGGTAATATTATTTCTTTATTACAAAATCAACTCTTCTGTTTACACTAAGTATGTCTGTTGATAAAGGATCGGTATCACCTTTTGCAATTATTGTTAACCTGCTGGCATCAATTCCATATGATTTAACAAGCATGTTATAAACAGCCTGGGCTCTTTGTTTACTTAGTAATTCATTGAAAACAGTGCCACCGGTTTTATCAGCATGTCCAACAAGGTCGAATTTTAATGAAGGATCATCTTTTAACATTTTTGCTGCCAGTACAATTTTTTCTTCATTTGTTCCGGTAATTATTGAACTGTTCACATCGAAGAAAATTGAAAATAATGGAAGTTCAGCAGCAGCAGCAGTAGTAGTAACCGATGGAGAAGTTGTTGTAGCTTTTGGAATTGTTATTCCCTGGAAATTCACTAAATTACCTTTTGGTGTATTTGGTTCAAGATCTTTGCTGTTGGGAACGCCATCGCTATCATCATCAGCTTCGGCACTTGGATTCATAAAATTAGCCAGGTCTTTTTCAACTTTGTTAACCTTCGAATCAATATCTTTCATTTTCTGCCCAAGTGAGTCAATCTTTTTATTGATTGCAGCAAGTAACGGAGCCGTTTCATCAGCTTCCATTTCTTTAGGGTTGGTCCATTCTAAAGATTTTTCATTTTTACCAATCTTATACGTTAATGTTACGCATGTAAAACCATATTTATCTTTTGCAGTATTAGCTCTTACACGGGCATCAAGTTTATCGGTATTTACATTTTTTAAAGATGTTTCTATACCAATATCAAATTTATTATTCAATTTATATTTTAACCCTAATCCCAAAGGAACGGTTGTTTCGGTAACCATTTTATTTTCCTGTCCATTTTCGCCATAACCATAACTATATATTGAACTATTATCTGAAATATGATACTGTTTTGCTTTAAAATCAGTAAATCCTAATCCTGCATAACCATAAAAACCAATCTTATTATTTTTTGAAGATGGCCAGAAAAGATTACTGAAATTTACAACCAAATTAAAGCCATAATTTAATACATCTCCTTTAAAATAGGCTTCAACAGAATGTTTAACACCACCCAGTTTTCCTTTATCAAGAATCCCTTGTATTGCAAAAGTAGGAGAAAGTTGTTTACTCACAGATAAACCAAAACCTAAGTTCGTTTCTGATACATCATCTGTAATTTTATACCAGTCTTTTGCTTGCTGAGCTGATACAGGATAAAAATCGAACTGCCTTAGGTCGCCGTAAAAATTCATTGCTCCAACTCTAACCGAGGCTGACCATGTATTATATTTAACCTTCTCAGTTTGCCCGATGGTAAAGGTATTCAGAAAAAATGAAAATAAACAAACGAGTGTGATTAATTTTAATGCTTTCATCATTTTTTATTTTAGTTAATAATATTAGTGTTTATGAAGATTGAAGTAAGTGCAAAAATAATGATTATTTTTAAACAGGGCAAACGCATCTAAATTAATACAAATACTATGAAGTTCAACTGTTTATAAAAATACATAATTCAAATATTTTTAATTTTTGATTAAATTTTTAAAAATGATTTCAGTGTTTTCAATGGTTGTAGAAGCTAAAATTTAGATGCGTTTGCCCTGTATTTTTAAACTACTAATTTTAATACTATTGATTTTTTATTTTAATTAGTATTTTTTTCTTATTTGTCCATTTATATACTTTTTTTTAATAAAGGTTACATATTTCTAAAAATATATTAGGATATTAAAAATTTGTTTTCATATATTTGCTTCCGAAAAAATTAACCCAAAAAATAATTAACCTGACAATTATGAAAAGTATCGGATTTAAATTAATTGCTGCAATAGGCGTTGTTGCAGTACTATTAACTGGTTGCGACCTGAAAAAAATGGTCAAAAAATACGAAACGGTAAAGTATGAGGTTACACCACAAGTTCTTGAAACACATGGTGGTAAAATTTCTGTTACCGTTAAAGGAACCATTCCCGAAAAATATTTTGGCAAGAAAGCAGTTGTTGAATTTGCTCCTGTATTAAAATATGCAAACGGAACCACACCTTTAAAATCAATTACTATACAAGGTGAGAAAGTTAAAAACGGAACCGGAACTGTAGTAAAGAAAAAATCCGGAGGTTCATTTTCGTATTCTGATGTTATAACTTATAACCCAGATATGAATAAATCAGAGCTTACAGTTAATGCAAAAGTTACAATCAATAAAAAAAGTAAAGAATTTGGCGATAGAAAACTTGCAGATGGTGTAATTTATACTTCTACAAGAATACAGAAAGAAGAAGATACATATCTTGCAGAACACGGATATCAGAAAGAGGTTATTATTTCTAAAAATGCCGTTATTTATTTCGCAAAAAACATTTCAAAACTTGATTTAAACTTAGCTCTCAACAAAGACGAAGCAAATAAAACAAAGCTCAGCGAATTTGTTGAATTCCTTAAAAAAGAATGGAAAATTAAAAATGTAGAAATTACAGCCTGGGCTTCTCCCGAAGGTGAAGAAACTCACAACCAGGGACTGTCTGATGATCGTTCTAAAACAGCAGAAAAATTCTTAAAAGACAAGATAAAAGCTTATAAGAAAGACAAAGCAAAAGCTAATAAACAAAAATTTGACGAGAAGAAAGCAGAATCTGAATTACCTGTAGCATCATTAAAAGGTAATGGAGCTGACTGGGACGGATTCCTTAAATCATTAGGAAACTCAGATATTAAAGAAAAAAATACTGTTCTTAACGTAGTGAATGCAAAATCAGATCCTTTACAAAAGGAAAAAGAAATAAACAACATGGTTGTTATTTATCCTGAGATTGAACAATTAATTCTGCCTACATTAAGAAGATCTACAATGAATATTAACTACTTTGAACCTAAAAGAACAGATGAACAGATCGCTATGTTAGCTACAACTTCACCGGATTCATTAAAGAAAGAAGAACTTTTATATGCTGCTACATTAACCCAGGATTTAGCTACTCAACTTAAAATATATGAAGCTTCAACTCGTATTTATTCCAACGACTGGAAAGGATTTAATAATGCAGCTTATGTATGCATGAAACTTGGAAAAGTTGATGAAGCAGCTTCTTATCTTGAAAAAGCTAATACACTTGAACCAAATAACGGTATGGTTATTAATGGACTTGGAGTTCTTGCTGCATGGAAAAAAGATTTTGATAAAGCAAAATCATATTACGAAACTGCCCAGGGACTTGGTATTAATGAAGGTTTCAATTTAGGACCTGTTTATATTTCAAAAGGCGAATATACTACTGCACTTTCTTCATACGGTAGCAGAACATGTACTCATAATATTGCTCTTGCTCAGTTATTATCAGGAAATGCATCTTCAGCAGCTTCTACTTTACAGTGTACTGAAACAAAATCTGCAGCTGTTTATTATCTAATGGCTGTTGTTGGAGCACGTTCAGGTAATACTGCTGCGATTTATGAAAATCTTCCAAAAGCAATTGCTGCCGATGCTTCTTATCGCGCACAGGCACAGGACGACAGGGAATTCTTAAAATATAATACCAGTGCTGAATTCCAGAATGCAATCAAATAAGAATTAAGCAATATACTATTAAAAATGAAAAGGGCGTCTGTAAAACGCCCTTTTCATTTTTATATACCCTCTCGTCTAAAGAGATATTCGAGATATTCCTATTTTATATTCGGTATTTAAAATGGATTCTTTTATTAAACGATAATCCTCATCATTCTTTACAAAATCAATTTTATTAGTATCAATAATAAGTATACGTATGTTTTGCTGTGCTTTAATAAAATCAAGATAACTTTTTTGTATCTTTTCCAAATAATCTTTTTCAATGTTTTGTTCATATGAACGACCACGAAATAATATATTACGTTTTAAATTATCAACGGATAAATATAAATATACTAAAAGATCGGGTTTAGGTAAAGTAGTATTGATAATATTAAAAAGTTTAGAAAAAAGAGCAAATTCATCTTGCTGTAAAGTTTTACGAGCAAAAATTAAGGTTTTATTTATGAAATAATCAGATATGGTAAACGATTTAAAAAGATCCTGCTTGGTAAGATCATCTTTTAATTGGTGAAACCGCGATGCAAGAAATGATAATTCAAGAGGAAATGCATATTGTTCCGGTTTTTTATAAAACTTTGGAAGAAAAGGATTGTCTTCAAATTGTTCAAGTATAAGTTTGGCATTATATTCTTCCGATATTTTTGTTGCCAACGAAGTCTTTCCTGATCCAATATTTCCTTCAATAGCAATGTAATTATAAAGCATTTTAGTTAGGAATTATACTATCAAAAGAAGGAGTTAGAAGTTCAACATCACAGTCATCATTACATTCTTTTAATAAAGTTGAAATACTTTTCCTAAAAGAAGGATGTATAAACCGTGAAGCGATTTCATTTAAAGGAACAAGAACAAATTTGCGGTTTTGGAATTGCGGATGAGGAACAACAAGACATTCATCATTAATTACCATATCATTATAAAAAATAATATCAATATCTATTTCGCGGGCAATCCATTGTTTTTCCTGTCTTTTACGACCTATTATAATTTCAATTTTCAGGATTTCATTTAATAATTCGAAAGGGGATAAAAAAGTTTCAAGGCATACAGCCATATTAAAAAAATTTCTTTCATCAGCAAATCCCCATGGCTCTGTTTCATAAATAGCGGAATGTTTTTTAATCTTACCAAGCTTTTTTAAATATTTTAATGCTTTTTTAAGATTATCCTCTTTGTTTCCAAGATTCGTACCTATTAATAAATATGCTGTATTCATTATTGCAAACTATGGGTTCAAAATTACAATAATTTGATTCAAAAAATAATTTATTTGATAAATTTATTAAAAAAATATATTATTAATTTTTCATTTATAATTTTACTTTAAAAGTATTTACGTTTATATATATCTATTTAATTTTTATAGCAATCTAAAATTTAAAAAAATATTAATACCGCTGGTTGCTTTTACTTTTTTTTTCATTGCTGTCCGACTAAAATTTAGCCAAACAAATTAAGTTGTAAATATAG